>NZ_VFWS01000012.1:0-87063 GCF_006443065.1 Mesorhizobium sp. B1-1-5
ATAGCCGAGGCTGATCGCCTCATCGGCGCGATGGAATTCCGTCAGGCCGATATGGCTGAGTTTGGGCTGCAGCGACATATCCGGCGGATCGCCGGCCAGCCTGGCCCGCGAAATCCGGTCCTGAATGATGTTGAAAGCCTCGACCATGACGCCGGTGATGCCAAGGCGCGTCTGGTGTGACTGAGGATTGACCTGGCCGGGACGCGGCGCGTCGTTCTCGACAAGCAGCTCGCCGGCGCTGTGCTTGATGACGGCGGCGCGGCCGAACAGGTCGTAATGCAGATTGACCGCAACGACGAGCGGCTGCTCATAGGCGCGGCAGACCGAGACCGGCACCGGATTGACCAGCGCGCCGTCGACCAGCATGCGGCCGTTGCAGGCCACCGGCTCGAAGACGCCCGGTAGCGCATAGGAGGCGCGCATGGCGGTTACGAGCGAACCGCTCGACAGCCAGATTTCATGGCCGGTGCGGATTTCGGACGCGACGGCGACGAAGGGTTTCGCCAGGTCTTCGAAGCGGGCGCCGTCGAGATGCTCGCGCAGGCGCTGATCGAGCCTCATGCCGCCGAACAGGCCGCTGCCGCGAAGATTGAGATCGAGAAGGCCAAAAATGCGCCGCTTGGTCAGGCTTCTGGCGAATTCTTCCAGTTCGTCGAGCTTGCCGGCAAGGTAGCAGCCGCCGACCAGCGCGCCGATCGAGGTGCCGGCGATCATCGATACTTCGATGCCGGCCTCGTCAAGCGCGCGCAGCACGCCGATATGGGCCCAGCCCCTGGCGCAGCCGCCGCCGAGCGCCAGCGAGATACCGGCTTTCCCATCTGGCTTCGGGTCGGACGCGCCGCCTGACGATGCGGGGCCGTTGGCCTCCCGAACGTCAGGTCTGCTGCGCAATGACGCCCATTCGAGCATCATGATCTCCCTTGTCCCGTATCCCTTCTATCGCAAGGATATTTGAGAATAGTGAATCTGAGTGGTTTGTGAATATTGAATGGTTCACACCGGCTTCCGATACGTTTGGTCCGTATCGAACAGCGGCCTGCTGCCGTCGCCGGCAAGCGTCGCCTTGCCGTCATTCAGCCCCACCGTCCGATAAAAGCAGGAACGCCGTCCGGTGTGACAGGTTGCGTCGTGGCCCAACACTTTGACGCGCAACCATATCGCGTCTTGGTCACAATCCGTGCGCATCTCGACGATCTGCTGGAAATTGCCCGAGGTTTCGCCCTTCTTCCACAGCGCGTTGCGCGAGCGCGACCAGTAGTGGGCGATGCCGGTCTCCAGCGTCAGCGCCAGCGCCTCGGCATTCATATGCGCGACCATCAACAGCATGCCGTCGCCGGCATCGGTGACGACGACGGTGACGAGGCCGGCCGCATCGAAGCGCGGAGAAAGGACGGAGCCTTCCTCCAGCGATTTCTTATCGGATGGGGCTTTGGGGAATTGCAGTGCCGACATCGCCGGTAGATCTTTCTTTCTAGTGGCCGGCGATGGCCGGCGATCAGCCGCCGGCGCGCACCATGGTGACGAAGCGGACCTGCTCCTCCGGCGTGTCCTTGAAGACGCCGGTGAAGGTGGAGGTCAGCGTGGTCGAATCCTGCTTGCGGATGCCGCGCATGGCCATGCACATATGCTCGGCCTCGAGCATGACGGCGACGCCGCGCGGGTTGAGCACATCCTGGATGACGCCTGCGATCTGCGCGGTCATCGCTTCCTGCGTCTGCAGGCGGTGCGCGAAGATGTCGACGACGCGCGCGATCTTCGACAGACCGACCACCTTGCCGTCCGGCAGATAGCCGACATGCGCCTTACCGATGATCGGCACCATGTGATGCTCGCAATGCGAATGGAATTTTATGTTCCTGACGATGACGAGATCGTCATAGCCGGCGACTTCCTCGAAGGTGCGGCCAAGCTCGTCGGCCGGGCACATGTCATAGCCGTTGAACATTTCGCGGAAGGCTTTGGTGACGCGCTTGGGCGTGTCGATCAGGCCTTCGCGATCCGGATTGTCGCCGGTCCAGCGCAAAAGCGTGCGCACGGCGGCTTCGACCTCGGCTTCGCTCGGCCGGTCGGTGACGGGCTTTTCCAAATATTCAGACGGGGGCATGATTTTCTTGATGACGGCATCCATAAAGGCGTCTCCCGTAGTCCCACTCAAAGGTGGAACGAGTTGAACGGACCACGACCTTTTGGGTGAAAATCGCCCATTTCCATCCCGCAAGCGGCGTGAACAGATGGGCAGGGACAACGGCTTTTTCGTCGCCTTGTCGATGCCCGACTGCGACCATTATATATGTTTCGAGCGGCGCGAAAGGAAGACGCGAGAGCGGCAAAGCCTGTTCGCTTGGCGGCGACGGATTGGAAAAATATGATCGACGACGTCTACAATGCGAAAATTCTCGGTTTCGCCGGGAATATAGGGCGGATCGGCCGGCTTGGCGATGCCGACGCGACGGCCAGGGCGCATTCCAAATTGTGCGGCTCGACCGTCACGGTCGACCTCAAGATGGACGGCGACGTGGTGACCGATTTCGCCCATGACGTGAAGGCCTGCGCGCTCGGCCAGGCATCGTCCTCGATCATGGCCCAGCATGTGGTCGGCGCCAGCGCCGACGAATTGCGCGCCGTGCGCGAAACCATGCTGAAGATGCTGAAGGAGAACGGCGCACCGCCGGAAGGCCGTTTCGCCGACCTCAAATATTTGGAGCCGGTGCGCGACTACAAAGCGCGCCATGCCTCGACCATGCTGACCTTCGACGCGGTGGTCGATGCGATCGGCCAGATCGAGAAGAAGCGCGCCGAACAGGCGGCTTGAAGGCAGCGCTTAGACCGCTTCCCTGGTCACGGCGAACTCGCTTCGGATCCAGTCGGCGAACGCCCTGGCGGGTTCCGGCAGATCCGCCATGCTCCTGGCCACTAGCCAGTAGGCGCCGGAAGCGACATCGATATCGAACGGCTTGATCAAAGTGCCCGACGCGAGCTCTTCGCCGACTTGCAAAAGATCGCCGAGCGCCACGCCATGGCCGAGCAGCGCGGCCTGCTTCGACAGCGAAACATCGGCCAGCATCGGGCCACGCGCGGGCACCGCATCGGCGGGCACACCGGCGGCCAGGAACCAGCGCGCCCAACCCTGGCGGTTTTCCTCATGCAGCAGCGTGTAATGGCGAAGATCGATCGGCCTCTCCAGGGGAGGTCCGGAGGCGAGCAGCGCCGGCGACAGGACCGGTGAATCGACAGTCGAGGCCAGGCGCACGGCCTCGCTGCGCGGCCATGAGGTGGCGTGGGCGCTGAAACGCAAGGCGAGCTCGGGCTGGTCGCTGCGGAACTCGATCGGCCGCGGATCGACTTCGAGCGACACGTCGATATCGGGCCGCAATCGGCGGAAGCGATTGAGCCGGGGCAGCAGCCATATGGCGGCAAGGGACGGTTCGACGCTGACGCGGACAATCGCCTGCGCCGGCGAGGCCGTGAGCTCCGAAAGCACGCGGTCGATGTCGTCGAAGCTTCTGACCAGTCGGTCGAGCAGCAGATATCCCGCATCCGTCAACTCGACGCGGCGATGGAGGCGCAGAAACAGCGGTCTGCCCAAAAAGGCCTCGAGCTCGCGTATCTGCCGGCTGATCGCGGCCTGTGAGACATGAAGCTCGTCGGCCGCCAGGCTGAAACTAAGGTGCCGGCCGGCAGATTCGAAACTCCTGAGCGCCGTCAGCGGCAGCCGCCCACGCTTCATTCGCATAACCTCAGGTTATCCGACGCGGAAATTATACTCGTTTGAGGCGGAAGGCCAGCGGCAGTCTAATCGGTGCTCAAAGGAGCACTGCCATGAACCAGTTCCTGGCCATTCTGAGCGACGTCATGCTGATCGCGACGTTTCAGTGGCGCGACAAGAGCCGGCACCCCGGCTGGTGCGAGGAAATGCCCGGCAGTTGCATGCGCCATGCGCCAGTGGCCGACCGGCATCCTGTCCGTCGCGCTACGCCGTGAGGGGAAAGGGCGTTGCGTTCGAGGTCGGAAGGACACATCTATCGCGTAGCAAAACAACCGCGGAGATGCGGGTGGGCGACCATCCCGGACATACGCATGGCGGCGGGCCAATCCAGCGCGGGCGCAACTGGCCAGGACCTTGGCGCAAGACGCCCGGGCGCATCCTGGGCACCTCGCTCGTGCGCCTCTATCAGCTGACGCTCTCAGGTTTCGTCGGCAACAGCTGCCGGCACCTGCCGACCTGTTCCGAATATGCGCATGAGGCGATTGCCCGCCATGGCCTGTGGGCCGGCGGTTGGATGGGATTGTTCCGGGTCCTTCGCTGCGGGCCGTTTGGGACGCATGGCATCGACCGCGTGCCGGAGACGCTTGCCCAACGCTATGTCTGGTTCATGCCCTGGCGCTACTGGCGGATCGGCAAAAGGCACGGCGAGCCCGAAAGCTGATCGCTTCGCCGTCCCGCGCGACGCGGATTTTAACGAACCGGTAGGGTTAACGCGAAGCTGCACGAACACTGCGAGTTTGAGACAAAATCGAGACAAGTCGCCTCGCTAAGCCGCTCCCGTAATCTCATACCGGAGTGACTTCGCCATGCGCCAGATGGACCGCTACCCCTTCATTTTCGCCATCGTCCTTTTCCTGCTGGCCTGGATGCTGGGCTTGCCGGTGCGGGCGCAATCGGCGCCGCTCGGCGACATCCACTGCACGCTGATCCAGGATGCGCAAAGCGGCGAGGCGCTTTACCAGGACGGCGTCTGCGACCAGCGCGTCAGCCCGGCTTCGACCTTCAAGGTGCCCCTGGCGCTGATCGGTTACGATGCCGGCATCCTGGGCGACCGGCATATACCGAGGTGGGAATACAAGCCGGAGTTCAAGGCGGCGAAGCGCGACCAGAAGACCGTCGATCCGACGATCTGGGAACGAGATTCGATCGTCTGGTTCTCGCGCGAGATCACGCGGCGTCTCGGTGCCGAGAAGTTCGCCGGCTACGTGTCGAAAATCGGCTACGGCAACAAGGACGTCTCGGGCGATGCCGGCAAGGACAACGGGCTGACGCAATCCTGGATCAATTCCTCGCTCGAGATATCGCCGTCCGAGCAGACGGCGTTCCTGCGCCAGCTGCTCGCCGGCAAGATGCCGGTGTCGGCGAAGGCGCACGAGATGACCAGGGCGATCCTGCCGACCTTCGCGGCAGGGGACTGGACGGTGCAAGGCAAGACGGGCAGCACCAGACTCGGCCAGGACGGCAAGCGCTCGCTCGGCTGGTTCGTCGGCTGGGCCGAGAAGAACGGCCGCCGCATCGTCTTTGCAAGACTGGTCGTCGATGCCAAGCGTACCGGAGAGCCGAAGGGTCTCGCGACGCGGGCGGCGTTCCTGAAGGATTTGCCCGGCCTCATCAAATAAAACGACCATCAAATAGATGGCTGGCGGCTTTACGGCGGCGGAAACTCCTCATAAAAGACTGCCGCGCCGGACGCCTCCGGCTAACCCTCTGCAAGCCGCAACGCATCCTGCGACATGCATTTCACCACCCGCGCTCGTTTGCGGGACTGGATAGGAGAATCCTGATGCCGAATTCCGTTTCCCTGACATTTCCCGATGGTTCGGTCCGCGACTACGACGCGGCGCTGACCGGCGCCGGTCTTGCCGAATCGATCTCCAAGTCTCTGGCCAAGAAGGCTGTCGCCTATAGCCTCGAGGGCATCGTTCGCGATCTTTCCGATCCGCTCGGCACGTCCGGCAAGGTCGAGATCATCACCCGCGAGGATCCGCGCGCGCTGGAGCTTATCCGCCATGATGCCGCGCATGTGCTGGCAGAGGCCGTGCAGGAGCTGTGGCCGGGAACGCAGGTGACGATCGGCCCGGTCATCGAGAACGGGTTCTATTACGACTTTGCCAGGAACGAGCCGTTCACGCCGGACGATTTTCCGGTGATCGAAAAGAAGATGCGCGAGATCATTGCGCGCAACAAGCCGTTCACCAAGGAAGTGTGGTCGCGCGAGAAGGCGAAGAAGGTCTTCGCCGAAAAGGGCGAGCGCTACAAGCTTGAGCTGGTCGACGCCATTCCGGAGGACCAGGACCTCAAGATCTACGCTCAGGGCGACTGGTTCGACCTGTGCCGCGGGCCGCACATGGCTTCGACCGGGCAGATCGGCAATGCCTTCAAGCTCATGAAGGTGGCGGGCGCCTATTGGCGCGGCGATTCGAACAATCCGATGCTGACGCGCATCTACGGCACAGCCTTTGCCGACCAGGCGCAGCTCGATGCCTACCAGACCCTGCTGGAAGAGGCCGAGAAGCGCGACCACCGCAAGCTCGGCCGCGAGATGGACCTGTTTCATTTCCAGGAAGAGGGACCGGGCGTCGTCTTCTGGCACGCCAAGGGCTGGAAGATGGTGCAGAACCTGATCAACTACATGCGCCGCCGCCTCGACGAGCACGGCTATCAGGAAGTCAATGCGCCGCAGGTGCTGGACAAGAGCCTGTGGGAGACGTCGGGACACTGGGGCTGGTACCGCGATGCGATGTTCAAGGTCACGGTCGCCGGCGACGACACCGACGACGACCGCGTCTTCGCGCTGAAGCCGATGAACTGTCCGGGCCATGTGCAGATCTTCAAGCATGGGTTGAAGTCATACCGCGAACTGCCCGTAAAGCTTGCGGAGTTCGGCAATGTGCATCGCTACGAGCCGTCGGGCGCGCTGCACGGGCTGATGCGCGTGCGCGGCTTCACGCAGGACGATGCGCATATCTTCTGCACCGAGGAGCAGCTCGCGGCCGAATGCCTGCGCATCAACGACCTGATCCTGTCGACCTATGCCGATTTCGGCTTCGACGAGGTCAGCGTGAAGCTGTCAACGCGGCCGGACAAGCGCGTCGGCACCGACGAGGCCTGGGACCATGCCGAGGCGATCATGAGCAACGTGCTGGAGACGATCCGCACGCGCTCCGGCAACCGCATCAAGACCTCGATCAATCCGGGCGAGGGCGCGTTCTACGGGCCGAAGTTCGAATATGTGCTGAAGGACGCCATCGGCCGCGAATGGCAATGCGGCACCACGCAGGTCGACTTCAACCTGCCGGAGCGCTTCGGTGCCTTCTATATCGGCTCGGATTCGGAGAAGAAGCAGCCGGTGATGGTGCATCGCGCCGTCTGCGGCTCGATGGAGCGGTTCCTCGGCATCCTGATCGAGAACTATTCCGGCCATTTCCCGCTGTGGTTCGCGCCGCTGCAGGTGGTGGTGGCGACGATCACCTCGGATGCGGACGACTACGCCTTGAATGTGGTCGAGCGGCTGAAGGCCGCGGGGCTGCTCGCCGAAGTCGACCTGCGCAACGAGAAGATCAACTACAAGGTGCGCGAGCATTCGCTCGCCAAGGTGCCGGTCATCCTCGTCTGCGGCAGGCGCGAGGCGGAAGAGGAAACCGTCAATGTCCGCCGGCTTGGCTCCCGCGACCAGGAATCGCTGAAGCTCGACGACGCGGTGAAGCAGCTTTCCGACGAGGCGGTCTCGCCCGACCGCAAGCGTCGCGCAGCCTGACTTACCAGCGCTTCCTTGAATGGCGGTGGCGTGTCCACCGCCATTTTCATATGCCTGTCACGCCAACCTTGTAACGAGCCGCCATGCTCAAGTTGAAACTGCGGGAAAGACGGTTTCCCGAGCTTTCCTACGCCAACCCGCATCAACCGGTGCTGACGCGCTGGTTCATCCATTCGGTCGAGGGCCTCTCGGGCCGCGACCGCTTCGCCGTGCTCTACGATTTCTGGCGCCGCCAGGTTGTGCCGACCGGCGACCGCGTATTCAGCCGCATGCTGGAATTGATCGACGTCAAGGTCCGCAATGCCGTGCAATGGCCGCCGCCAGCGCTGCCGGACACGCCGCTGGTCATCATCGCAAACCATCCCTTCGGTATCGGCGACGGCATTGCGGTGCTGTCGCTGGTCGAGCAGCTGGGCCGGCCGTTCCGGGTCATGATCCACAAGGATCTGCTCAGGATTCGCGAGATGGAGCCTTATTCGCTGCCGATCGATTTTTCCGAGACCAAGGAAGCGTTGAAGAACAACATGGCGGTGCGCCATGAAGCGGTGCGGCTGTTGAAGGAAGGCGTCACCATCGTCGTGTTCCCGGCCGGCGGCGTCGCCACGGCGCCCAAGGGTTTCGGCCGCGCCATCGACCTGCCGTGGAAGATGTTCCCGGCCAAACTCGTCCAGGACGCCAAGGCCTCGGTCATTCCGATGCATTTCTCCGGCCAGAACGGCCGCCTGTTCCATCTCGTCAGCGGCCCGATGAACATGGCCGAGCGCGACAACCGCGTGGCGAAGTTCATCGGCAAGGCGTCGCTGACGCTGCGCACCTCCTTGCTTATCCGCGAATTCGCGCGACTGTCGGGCAAGGCGATCGAGGTGCGCATCGGCGACGTGCTGAGATGGAGCGACCTTGAGCCGCTGCGCGACCGCAAGGCGCTGCTCGATCGCCTCTATCGCGCGGTCTTCGACCTGGCGACGCCTTCCGCGCAGCGCGGGCGCGTGCCGTTTCTGCCGAAGCGGATGCGCAAAGCGGCCTGATCAACCCGATCAGTCCGCGCCTTCCTCGGGGTCGATGGCTGAGGATTCATTGGCCACGACCTCGATTTCCTGGTTCTGGCCGGCAACGACCGTGAAATCCTTCTGGTAGATACGGTCGCGGTTCTTGGCGATGATGGTGTATTGGCCTTCGGCCAGCACCATCGAGGCGAAGGCGCCGACCGCTTCCTTGATCGGATCGCCGCTCTCGTTGAGCAGCGACCAGGAGGTATCGGCGATGGCCTCGCCGCCGGGCTCGCGCACCAGCTTCATCGTCATTTCGGCGGCGCGGTGCTCGACGGTCGCCTCCATCAGCTTGCCGGCCTCGACGCGGATGTCGGAGCGGATCACGGCGTTGACCGCGCCATAGGTGGAGACGACATGGTAGGTGCCGGCGTTCAGCCGCACCACGGTGTTCGGCGCGACGTCGGGAGCGATCAGCGCCCGGTCGCCATTGGCCGCGGCCTGGCCTTCATAGATCGAGAAGCGCAATTTCTTCGGCGGGATGGGCGCGCCGCCCGATGTCACCGCGTCAAGCTTCAGGCCGCCGGCATCGAGCACAAGGCTTTCGCGCCTTGCCTCCTTGCCGACGGTGATGCGCTTGGTGGCGCCGGCGCGTCCGTAGGAGGCATGGACAAGGTAGCTGCCGGGGTCGAGCTGGAACACGGCGGTGCCGCCATGCGCGGACGCCACCATCGGCAGCTTGCCGTCACTGGCGGGCTGCGGCCTGAACACCCGCCAGACGATGCCGCGAGTGATGTCGGCGCCCTTGTCCGTCAACTGCGCCGACAGCGTGATGGCGCCGCCGTTGCCGAGCGCCAGCGGCGTCCCGGCCTTCGGCGTCGCGTAGCTCGAAATGCCTGGAAGCTTGATGTCGCCGACATCGTTGGCGTTCTGGGCCAGCGCGAAGGAAACCGGCACCGCGAACAACGCAGCGACGAGTGCGATCACGAAAAGGCGCAGGTACCCCTCAAACATGCCTTGCGTTGAAGCCCAAGGCGGTGGCAATTTCAAGGCCTAGAGCCGGATGATTTCAGGTCGAATTGACCTGAAATCTGAATCCGGCTCTAAGTCAAAGAAGTAGAGCATGATGTCGTCCGAAAACCGCTTCACACTTTTCGGCATCATGCTCTAGAAGCGCGCCGCCTTGCGCGGCGGCTTCTTATCCGGCGCAAAACGCCACCGCCCGAGCCGCCCGACCTCCCGATGGCGTGCTTCAGCTCAAAATTGAATGCTATTTGAATGCTTAGGAGACTTGCGCCCATGGCGTCGCCGATCATCGACTTCCTGCTCACCCGCAATTCCGCGCCGATCCCCGACCTCAAGGAACCGGCGCCGAGCGATGCCGAGATCGCGACGATGATCGCGGCGGCCTCGCGCGTCCCCGACCACGGCCGGCTCGAGCCATGGCGGTTCATTCTTTATCGCGGCGAGGCGCGCATCGAGATCGGCAAGAAGCTGGCAGCACTTGCCGAACAGCGCGAGGGGCCGCTGCCGGAAGGCCGGCGCAACCAGGAACTGGCGCGCTTCTCGCGCGCGCCGCTGGTGATCGGCGTCGTGTCGGTGCCGAAGGAGAACCCGAAGATCCCGCAATGGGAGATGTTCCTGTCGGGCGGCATGGCAGCCATGAACCTGATGATCGCGGCCAACGCGCTGGGCTATGGCACCAACATGATCAGCAACTGGTATTCCGATGTGGCCGAGGGCAGGGCGATCCTCGGGCTGTCGCCGCAGGAGCGCGTCATCGGCTTCGTCCATATCGGCTCCTATCAGGGGCCGGCGCCGGAGCGGCCGCGGCCCGATCCGGCAAAGCTCTATGGCGATTACGCCGGTCACTGGGCCGGTTAAGATTATTTGCGGGTTTTCGGAGGAAACGGCGCGGCGGGCGGCCAATAGCGGCAGGGACATCACGGGAAGGTTGGTCATGATCTCGAGATTGATTTTCCAGACATTCGTATGGTTCGGCATCATGGGCGCGCTGCTGTTTCTGTCGGCAGGCACTCTGCACTGGACCGGAGCCTGGATGTACATAGCCGTGATGGTTGGGCTGAGCCTGACCATGGGCGTCGCGCTCGCCCGGCGCGATCCAGGCCTGATGAATGAGCGTCTCCGCCCGCCGATCCAGAAGACCCAGACAGCGGCCGACAAGATATTGCTGAGCATATTGCTGCTCGGCATCTTCGCCTGGCTGGCTCTGATGGGTCTCGACATCCGTTTCGGCTGGTCGGCAGCTCCCGTGTGGGTGCAGGCGATAGGCGTGCTGGTCCTGCTTGTCGGTATCTGGATCTGCTATCTAACGATGCTGGAAAACAGCTTCGCGGCACCTGTCGTGAAGATCCAGGACGAGCGTGGCCAGAAGGTGATCACGACAGGCCCCTACAGTTATGTCCGCCATCCGATGTATGCCGGCGCCATACTCTATTTCGCCGGCACGGCGCTGCTGCTTGGTTCCTGGTGGGGGCTGGCATCGGTGCTTGTCTTCATCGTCCTGCTCGGCATCCGCACCTTCATCGAGGAAAGGACCTTGCGGACCGGCTTGCGGGGCTATGACGATTACGCCACGCGCGTTCGGTACAAACTGATCCCGATGGTGTGGTAGCGGTCAGGCGGAGCTGCCTGCGGCTCAATCTCCTTGTTTTTACGCAATTCCGCACGGAAAACCGCTCACACTTTTCCTGGAATTGCTCTGGCGCGCGCGAGCAGCCGTTCGGCCAGCCGCAGATGCGGCCGGTCGTACATCTTGCCGTCGATGCCGACGACGCCCGGATTTCCCGCCGCCGCGAAGGCATCGACGATCGCCCGCGATCGCGCGACCGCTTCGGCGGACGGCGTGAAGGCGGCATTGATGACCGGCACCTGCGCCGGGTGGATCGCCATCTTGCCGGTGAAGCCGTCGCGCTCGGCCTCGCGGCATTCCTTCCCAAGGGCGGCCATATCGCGGAAATCGGGAAAGACGGTGTCGATGGCGGCGACTTCGGCCGCGCCGGCCGCCAGAATGGTCATGGTCCGCGCCAGGCGAAACACGTCGGTATAGCGGCCGCTCTCGTCGCGGGTCGCGCGCGCGCCGATCGCCGCGGACAAGTCCTCCGCGCCCCAGGTCAGGCCGGCAAGCCGCGCGCTTGAGCCGGCATAGCTTGCCGCCGCCAGCACGCCTGCCGCGGTCTCGGTGATGATCGGCAGGATTCTTATGGCGCCGTCCGGCAGCCCGTCCTCGGCTTCGTGCACTCGCAGCTTTGCCGCCAGTTGCTGGACGTCCTGCCCGCTGTTCGACTTCGGCAGCATGATGCCGTCGGGCTTCGCCAGGACGAGCGCCGCGAGATCGGCGTCTGTCAGGCCGGTGGAAAGATCGTTGACCCGCACATAGATGGCCGAACCCGTCCGGTGTCTTTGACTTGAGATGAACTCGGCCGCGGTCGCGCGCGCCGCCGCCTTGCTAGTGGCGGCAACGGAATCCTCGAGATCGACGATGACCACGTCGGCGCCGGCCTCGAACCCCTTTTCCAGCTTGCGCTCGGAATCGCCGGGCACGAACAGCAGCGAGCGCATCAGGCCGCCTTCCTCAGCATCATCGCCTGCCTGGTGCATTTGGCGACAAGAACGTCATTCTGATTGTAGGCGCGGTGCTCGAGCTCGACGATGCCGCGATCGGGTTTCGACTTGGAGTCGCGCACGGAGACAACCGTCGTCTCGACCCGGATGGTGTCGCCGTGGAAGACGGGGTGCGGGAACACCGTTTCTTTCATGCCGAGATTGGCGACCGTGGTGCCGACGGTGATGTCGTTCACCGAGATGCCGATCATCAGGCCGAGCGTGAACAGGGAGTTCACCAGCGGCTTGCCCCACTCGGTTTTCGCGGCGAAGTCGAAATCGATGTGCAAGGGCTGGGGGTTGAGCGTCATCGCCGAAAACAGCATGTTGTCGCTCTCGGTCACGGTCTTGCGCAGCGTGTGGCGGAAGACATGGCCGACGACAAACTCTTCCAGATAAAGCCCGGCCATGGTTCGATTTCCTCCGATGTCCTTGCTTGATAGGCGTTGGCTGCGGCCCCATCAAGCCGGTTAAGAAATATGGTGAACCGTTCGTAAACCATTTGCAGCCTACCGTTCACAACGGGGCCGGGACCTTTCCGGCAAGGGCGCAGCTGGTCGGTATGGTTGTTTCGCATTTTCTAAAATGGATTGATACGGCAAGGGTTTCCGAGCGTGCCGCCGCCGCGAGCGCGCTGGCGCGCGCCTATATCAATTCCGATCTGCCGTTCGAGGATCGCTGTGCCGCCGAGGCGGCGCTGACGCTGCTTCTGGACGACGCTTCGTCCAAGGTGCGCCTGGCGCTTGCCGAGGCGCTGTCGATGAGCCATCACGCGCCGCCGCAGGTGATCAGCGCCTTGGCCGCCGACCAGCCGGAAGTGGCGGCGCTGGTGCTCGCGCGTTCGCCGCTGCTTACCGACGCCGATCTGGTCGAGCGCGTCGCCTGCGGCCAGAAGGCGACGCAGAAGCTGATCGCCAACCGCCCGGTGGTCTCGATGTCGCTGGCGGCGGCAATCGCCGAGATCGGCGAACCGGAAGCCTGCGCCGCGCTGATCGGCAACAGCGGCGCCGAGATCGCTTCGCTGAGCTTCCGCCGCATGGCCGAGCGGCACGGCCACCTGCCGCTGGTGCGCGAGGCGCTGATTGCCGATCGGCGCCTGCCGGCCGACTGCCGGCACATGCTGCTGGTCAAGCTCGGCGAGACCTTGAAAGGTTCGCCGCTGGTGCTGGCGATGATGGGGGCGGCGCGCGCCGATCGCGTCATGCGCGACGCCTGCGTGAAAGCCTCGGTGACGCTGATCGAGGGAACGCGCATGGAGGAGCATGCGGCGCTGATCGAGCATCTGCGGCTGCGCGGCGACCTCACCGCCGGTTTCATCGTCCGCACCATCGCGCATGGCAAGGTCGACTTCTTCGGCTCGACGCTGGTGGCTTTAGCCCAACAGTCCGAGCAACGGGTGACGGCACTTCTCGCCGGCGGGCACGACGTTGCGCTGCAGGCGCTGTTCCGCAGCGCCGGGCTTGCGCCGGCCACGCATGGCATCATCCTGAGGGCGCTGAAAGTCTGGCGCGAGGTCGCCAATGGCCGGCGTGTCGCCGGCGTTCAGGAAGTGAGCTGGCTGATGCTGAAGGAGCTCGGCGGCCAATCGGCCGAGGGCGATCTTGCCGGGCTGGTGAAGTCGATCCACCTAGACGCGCTGCGCGAAAACGCGCGCGGACACGCGCTGGCCATCGCCGCGGCCTGATCGGATCACAATCAGGTCTCAGCTGAGTTCCTGGGCGAGTCCGATAAGAAGCCCTTCAGGCCCACGGATATAGCAAAGCCGATACGCGTCCTTGTACCGGACGACTTCGCCGACGAGCTCAGCGCCGCGCTTGCGGAGCCTCTCCAGCGTGTCGTCGATGTCGTCCACGGCGAACATGATCCGGAGATAGCCCAATGCGTTCACCGGGGCATTGCGGTGATCCGCGATGACAGGCGGCCTGAGAAAGCGGGACAGCTCGAGCCGGCTGTGGCCGTCCGGCGTGCGCATCATGGCGATCTCGACGTGCTGGTCGCCGAGCCCAGTGACACGCCCGGCCCACTCTCCTTCGATCGCGGCACGCCCTTCGAGTTCAAGGCCGAGCTCGCGAAAGAAATCGACCGTCCTGTCGAGGTCATCGACGACGATTCCGACGTTGTCCATCCGTTTGAGCGCCATGTGTCCAACCTAAAAGGTGTCGACGGGTCCAGCAAGGACCTATTCTCGGAAAGGGCCCCAAACCAGGCACGTCCCGAGCTGGTTAAGCGCGACCCTTCGCGAAGAAATCCGGGTAATCTTCCATCGCCGCGGCGATGATGCGCAGCGAGGCGGCGATCTGCAGCATTTCGAGCCGATCGCTGCGTTGGGCGATGCTGGCCGCATATTGCCTCGCCACCGCGATTGTCGCGGTCTGCGGCTCGCCCGGTTGCCGAAACAGCAATTCGCGCGCCAGGCCGCGCAGGAAATTGCCGATGGACTCGACTGTTTCGTGCGGGACGGCGGAGTTCAGTTGCGCCTGGCGCAGCCGCAGCACCTCCAGCCCGACGGTGACGGCCGCGATGCTTCCGCCGAGAATGGGATCGCCCTTGCGGCCCGTCTGCTGCACCTGCGGCATCAACTGGTTGATCCGGTCATAGGCGAGGCTTTCGAAGGCCGAGCGGCGGGGAATGCGCTCATGCAGGCAAAGCCGCGCCAGGTCCTCGCGCATCGCCTGCGAGATGCGCTCCACGGTGGCCCAGGGATCGGCCGGCAGCACGATGATGAAGACGCCGATGGCAATCAGGATGCCGACCAGGATCGAGGCCGAGCCGGCGAAGAACGGCCCGGGATCGTAGATCATCTGCTGATGCGGGCTGAGGAAGGCGAGGAAGTTGATGGCGAAGGCGGTGGCGACGCCGACATGGCGCGGATTGGCCATGCCGAGCGCCGCGGGCACCAGGATCGGCACGACGAAGAGCGTGAACCAGCCGAAGCCGGGCAACGCCGGCAGCGCGACCTGGCCGACAAGGAAGGCAAAAGGCAGCGCGATCAGCGTGCCGGTGAAAAAACCCCAGGCGGACTGCACGGGATCCGGGCGCGATGCGAACAGGCTGGAGACGACGGCGACGAGGATGACGGTGCCGGCGGCTTCCGACCATCTGGTCGTCAGCCAGAAGATCGCCACGAGCAACGTCGCCAGCGCGGCGCGCACGGCATTGCGCCATGCGGCCTGGTAATCGCGGTGGACAACCAGCGCCGGCTGGCCCCGCTCGCTCGATTTGCGGGAGACGGGCGAGCGCAGCGCCTCCAGCCCCCGCACCACCTGCTTCAGCGCCTCAGCGAAATCGCCGGCAATGGTCAGTCGAGTGATGGTGCCGACCTTGTCTTCTCCGTTGTCGTTGGGGCTGGTATCGTTGGGCAGTTCGGGCATCTCCCTGGCCTTGCTCGCGATCGCGTCAAGACGTGCCACCCATGGCCCTGTGTCATCGAGCGCGCCGGGCGTCGCCGCCAGTTCGCCGACGAAGGCTTTCAATTCGCTGCGCATGGGAATGAGCGCCGCGTTCTTCGGTCTGCGGTGGCTGTGCAGGGCGCGCGCCGCCGAAAGCGCCCACAGAAGCTGACCGATCGTGCGCCGCACCGGGTGGGCGCGAGTGGCGAAGCTAGGCGCCTCCAGCCGCGCATAGGTGCGCATCTCGGCGAGCGTCTGGGCATCGGCGATCAGCTTGCGCTGGAGCGCGGCGAGGCTTGCCGGGTCGCCGCCGGAAAAGGCGCCGCCGGCATATTCGGCAAGGTCGAGGATGCTGCGCTTCAACCTGGAAATGATAGCGTCGGCCGCGAGCTTTGGCAGGATCAACCGGCTGGTGACGCCGGCGCAGACGATGCCGAGCACGATCTCCGCGCAACGCGCGACGGCGAGGTCGACGACAATATGCGGTTGTCCGAGGGCCGGCAGGCTGATGATCATCGCCGTATAGCCGGCAAGCGCGGCGCCATAGGCTTCCGGGTTGCGCAACAGCGACGAAACCAGCGTGCAGACTCCGATCCAGAGCGCCAGCACGCTCACCAACAGCCAGGGATTGGCGCCGAACAGCGATGTGATGCCGACGGCCGCCAGACCGCCGGCCAGCGTGCCGAGCAGCCGATAGAAACCTTTCGCCAGCACCATGCCGGCGACCGGCTGCGCGACGATGAACACCGTCATCATCGCCCATTGCGGATGATCGAGCTTCAGCGCATAGGCGGCAAGCAGCGCGACCAGTCCGGCCGAAACCGTGCGCAGGGCAAAAATCCAGTCCGAACGGGTCGGCTGCGTCAGACCGCTTAAGGGTGTCTCGACAAGCTCTTTAAACCGCGTCCAGGTCACACCGGTTCTCCGTGCAGGAGACTGTTATGGACCGGCAGGCGATCAGATATCCAGCACGTCGGCCTCGGCGAATTCGGCGCGCTCCTGGATGAAGCGGAAGCGCGCCTCGGGCTTGGTGCCCATCAGCGCGTCGACGGCATCCTTGGTGGCCTGCTCGGCGTCGATCACGTCGACCCTCAAGAGCGTGCGCTTCCTCGGATCCATCGTGGTCTCCTTGAGCTGCGCGGCCATCATCTCGCCCAGGCCCTTGAAGCGGCCGATCTCGACCTTGCCGCGCCCGGAGAATTCGGTGCGCAGCAGTTCGTCCTTGTGCGCGTCGTCGCGGGCGTAGCCGACCTTGCCGCCTTGCCGGATCGAATAGAGCGGCGGCACGGCCATGTAGAGATGGCCGCCGCGGATCAGGTTCGGCATCTCCTGATAGAAGAAGGTGATCAGCAACGAAGCGATGTGCGCGCCGTCGACGTCGGCGTCGGTCATGATGATCACGCGGTCGTAGCGCAGATCCTCGTCGCGGTATTTCGAACGCGTGCCGCAGCCGAGCGCCTGGATGAGATCGGAAATCTGCTGGTTGGCGGCAAGCTTGTCGTTGCCGGCGGAGGCGACGTTGAGGATCTTGCCGCGCAGCGGCAGCACTGCCTGGCTGGCGCGGTCGCGCGCCTGCTTGGCCGAGCCGCCGGCCGAGTCGCCCTCGACGATGAAGATCTCGGCGCCGGCGGCGGCGTTCTGCGTGCAGTCGGCAAGCTTGCCCGGAAGGCGCAGCTTGCGCACCGCGCTCTTGCGCGAGACTTCCTTTTCCTGGCGGCGCCGCACGCGTTCGTCGGCACGCGCGATGACCCAGTCGAGGAGCTTCGAGGCTTCCTGCGGATTGTCTGCCAGCCAGTGGTCGAACGGGTCGCGAAGGGCGTTTTCGACGATGCGCATCGCCTCGATCGTCGCCAGCCTGTCCTTGGTCTGGCCGACGAATTCCGGCTCGCGGATGAACACCGACAGCATGCCGGCGGCCGAGATCATCACGTCGTCGGTGGTGATGATCGAGGCGCGCTTGTTGCCGATGAGGTCGGCATAGGCGCGCAATCCGCGCGTCAGTACGTTGCGGAAGCCGGCCTCATGCGTGCCGCCCTCGGGGGTCGGAATGGTGTTGCAATAGGAGTTGAGGAAACCGTCGCCGCCGAACCAGGTCACCGCCCATTCGAGCGAACCGTGGCCACCCTGCTTGTCGCTCTTCCCGGCGAAGACCTCGCGCGTGACCTGGAATTCGTCGCCGAGCGTCGCCTTGAGATAGTCCTTGAGGCCGCCGGGGAAATGGAACTCGGCCTTGGCCGGCGTCTGGTCCTTGTCCTTGATCAGCGACGGATCGCAGGTCCAGCGGATCTCGACGCCCCCGAACAGATAGGCCTTCGAGCGCGTCATGCGGTAAAGGCGCGCCGGTTCGAAGGCGGCGCCCTTGCCGAAAATCTGTTCGTCCGGATGGAAACGGGTCTTTGTGCCGCGGCGGTTGTGGACCTCGCCGAGATGCTCGAGACCGCTGACCGGGACGCCGCGGGAGAATCTTTGGCGGTAAAGTTGACGACCCCGCGCGACCTCGACCTCGAGGTGGTCGGACAGCGCATTGACGACCGAGACGCCGACGCCGTGCAAGCCGCCGGAGGTCTCGTAGACCTTGGAGTCGAACTTGCCGCCCGAATGCAGCGTCGTCATGATGACTTCGAGCGCCGGCTTCTTGAATTTCGGATGCGGATCGACCGGGATGCCGCGGCCGTTGTCGGTGACGGTCAGGAAGCCGTCGGCGGAAAGCTCGACGTCGATGAAGGTGGCGTGGCCGGCCACCGCTTCGTCCATCGAATTGTCGATGACCTCGGCGAACAGGTGATGCATCGCCTTGTCGTCGGTGCCGCCGATATACATGCCCGGACGGCGCCGCACCGGCTCGAGCCCTTCCAGCACCTCGATATCGGCGGCGCTGTAGCCCTCGCTGCCGTCGCGGGTGGCGGTCGAACGCTTCGCGGCCTGCACCAGCGGATCGGCGGGCCGCGAGGGCGCGCGCACCGGCTGTGCCGGCTTTTCCATCTTGCCGAAGAGGTCGTTGCTGTCGTCCATGCTGGGCCTAGCGTCCGGTAATGCGAATCATTCCTCGATACTGCCACGCTTTTGGCGGGCGAACGAGTTCCTGTTCCGTTCAGGGATCAAACTGTCTCTTATTCCAAAACCATTCGATAACCAAGCCGGCCGAAATAGGGCGATCGGCGGGTCGTGGGATCCCTGATTCTTTAACATTAACGCCTAGCGTGAGACCCAACTAACAAAAGACCACGGGCGTCAGGGGTTTCGTTGTGAGGGGCAGGGCCATAACCATGATCGGCATCGCCGCCGTTTTCGGCGCGATCTCGATCTTTGCGGCGGATTTCTGGGTCAAGAGCCAGGCAAAGGCCCAGGCCGAGATCAAGGTCGTCTCCGTCACGGCGCCGCAGCAGCCCAAGGTCGAGTTCAAGACCATCGTGGTGGCGCAAGCGCCGCTGCGTTACGGCATGGAGCTCGCACGGCCGCAGCTCGCCGAGATCCCGTGGCCGCAGGATTCCCTGCCGCAAGGCGCTTTCCCGACCATCGACAAGCTGCTCGCGGACGGCGGCCGGGTCGTGCTGTCGCCGATCGAGGTCAACGAACCGGTGCTGCTCACCAAGCTGTCGGGGCCGAACGGCCGCGCTACCCTTTCCAACATGCTGTCGCCGGGAATGCGGGCCGTCACCGTCCGCACCGACGAGATCGCCGGTGTCGGTGGCTTCATCACGCCGGGAGACCGCGTCGATGTCGTGCTGACGCGCGATGCTGGGGACATCCAGGAAGTATCCAAGAATGCTCAAGGGGCCGCCGGCTCGACCGTCACGTCCGAGGTCGTCGTTGCCGACGTCAAGGTGCTTTCGGTCGGACAGGGCGCCGACGAACGCAAGACCGAGCCGCAAGTCGCCAATTCGGTGACCATCGAGGTGACCAACGAAGGGGCGCAGAAAGTGGCGCTTGCCCGCACCGTCGGCACGCTGTCGTTGTCGCTGCGGTCGGCCGCCGACGCAACTGCCAGCAATGGCGGGCTTACGACCATCTCGTCCTTCGGCGGCTCGGTTGCCGCAAATGCGCAGGCGAGCGCCGCCTCGCTCGTCAATGCGGTGACGAAGGACCAGGACGAGCCGAAATTCAAGACGGTGATCGTGACGCGCGGCGACAAGGTCGAGGAATACAAGGTTCCTTCGCGGCAACCGCCGCAGGAACTGCAGCAATAGCCGGTGGGGACCGGCGGGACGGGGCAAGATGTTCGGGTTTGATGCATTTCGGACGACCGGGGGATGGCGTCTTCTCGGCGTGATCGCGCTGGCGGCGACAGTGCTTGCCGTCGCCGCGCCGGCAAGGGCTGGCAATGACGTCGTCTATGTCTCGGCGAACAAGAACGCCTCGATCAAGGTCGCCAAGGGCAAGCCGAAGACGATCATGACGAGCGCCGCCTTCTACCAGATCGTCATCGGCGATCCGGAGATCGCCAACGTCAACCCGCTGACCGACAAGTCCTTCTATGTGCTGGGCAACAACCTGGGCACCACCGGCATCGCCCTGTTCGACCAGAACAAGCAGCTTGTCGGCACCATTGACATCGAGGTGACGCTGGATACCGACCAGCTGGCCAGCACCATCCGCGCCAGCGTGCCCGACGCCAAGATCAAGGTCGGCTCGGCGAACGGGCGCGTCGTGCTGTCGGGCGAGGCGGACGATGCGGTCGCCGCCGACAAGGCCAGCAAGATTGCGTCGCGCTTCTCCGGCAATGAGGAAGTCATCAATTCGGTCAACATCTCGTCCTCGCAGCAGGTTCAGCTCAACGTCCGATTCGTCGAGATCAACCGCCAGGCCGGCCAGGACCTCGGCGCCAAATACGCCGCCAATTTCGCCTATGGCATCGGCAACCGCAAAGTCGTGCTGAACCCTGATGGAGGAGACCTGACGGCTGCGGGAACAGGCGAGATCATCGGCAGCTTGCTTTCGAACGGCGTTTCCATCGACATCGCCATCAAAGCACTGGAGGAACGCGGCCTGGCGCGACGGCTGGCGGAGCCGAACCTGATTGCGCGTTCGGGCCAGACGGCGAGCTTCCTTGCCGGCGGCGAGTTTCCGATCCCGGTTTCCGAAGACAATGGCAAGATCAGCGTCACCTACAAGAAGTACGGCGTCGGCCTCGATTTCACGCCGACGGTGCTGAAGGACGGGCTGGTCAGCCTCGACATCGCGCCGGAAGTGTCCTCGATCGACCCGTCTGCTTCCATCCAGGTCAGCAGCGGCATTTCCATCCCGGCCTTCATCGTGCGCCGCGCCAGGACATCGGTCGACCTCAAGAACGGCCAGAGCTTCATGATCGCCGGCCTCCTGCAATCGCAGAACGACATCACGACGTCGCGGGTGCCGGGGATCGGCAAGCTGCCGGTGCTCGGCCCGCTGTTTTCCTCGAAGTCCTATCAGCGGCGCGAGACCGATCTGGTGATCATCGTCACGCCCTACCTGGTCAAGCCGGTCGATCCCTCGAAGAAGATGGTCGAGCCGACCGACGGCACCCAGCCGGCAAGTCCCGCCGACTATTTCCTGAACAACACCGAGGAAGTGAATGCCTCGGCGTCAAAGCGTCCGGTGGCGCTGGCAGACGGCAGCGCCGCCCGCCCGGTGGCTGCCGCCACGTCCGGCCACTTCCTCGATCTGCCAAAGGATTAAGGCCATGCGCATCCCCGTTTGCATCGCTCTGCTGCTCGCCGGTTTCGCCGGCGGTTGCACCAGCGACGACTATGTACGCTCCGAAGGGGTGACCTTGGCGGCCGGCAACGCGCAGGCGTCCAACACCGCCATGCAGATGGTCGATCCCTGGAAGTACGGCGTGCAGAACACAAGGCTTCTGGTGCCGGCCCAGCGTCCGGGTTCCGAGAGCGCTGCCGTCGGTGCGAAGGCCGGCTCCGTGTCGTCACCGACGACATCATCAACAACATCGAATTGATGGGCTGGCGAGGATGGCATCTGGTAGCAAGACCAAAAAGATCCTGCTCGTTTCGACGGACAGGACGTTCTTGCAGGACACGCGGACGGCTTTTGCGGCCTCCGAGGTCATCGAGCTCTTGACGCTGGAAAAGAGCGTCAACGAACTGCGCGGCGAGATCCTCGAGGCGGACTTCGGCACGGTCATCGTCGACATGGATGCAGCCAAGCTCGAGGAAATCGAGTCGCTGCAGCGCGTCATGCGGCGGCTGGAAGGCAGCGTTCCGGTGGTCGTCGTTACCCAGGAATTCAACGCGGCGGCGGTGCGCATCCTGGTGCAGCTCAAGGTCGCCGATTTCCTGGTCAAGCCGATCACCACGGCCGACCTCGTGCGTTCCGTCATCCGTGCGCTGCAAGGACCGGGGCGGGAAGAGAATACCGAATCGCATATCTATACGTTCATGCCGGCAGCCGGCGGCGTCGGCACAACCACGCTCGCCTTGCAGACGGCCTTCCAGCTGCACCATTCGGTGATGCGGGGCGCCTCGACCTGCGTCGTCGACCTCAATTTCCAGCAGGGCGCCTGCGCCGAATATCTCGACCTCGAACCGCGCTTCGACATCACCGAAATCGAGAACCAGCCGGAGCGCCTCGACCGGCAACTGCTCGACGTGATGCTGTCCAAGCATGCGAGCGGGCTGTGCGTGCTTGCCGCGCCGACGCGACCCTCGGACATGCGCTCATTCAAGACCGATGTCGTGGTGCGCATGCTCGACCTCGTGGCGGCCTATTTCGACAATGTCGTCATCGACATGCCGCGCACCTGGTTCCCCTGGACCGAGACGGTGCTGCTGGGTTCCAACAAGCTCTATATCGTCGCCGAGATGACGGTGCCCTGCCTGCGCCATACGCAGCGTCTCATCCAGGCCGTCTACGAGACCGCCGGCAAGGAAGTGAAGCCCAACGTCATCGTCAATCGATTCGAGCAGAAGATGTTCGACAACGGCATCAAGCAGGCCGACGTCCAGGAGATACTCGGCGAGCATTTCGTCGGCGGCATCTCCAACAATTACCGGCTGGTGCGCGAGGCGGTCGACCGCGGCGTGCCGCTGCACGCCATCGACCCCAACGCCAATGTCGTCAACGACCTGAAGAAGATCATCCTGCCCGAGGAGGCCGTCCAGACGATGGCCAAGTCGAGGTCGCTGTTCGGCCTCGGCAAGGGCTTGCTGAAGAGGAAGGCAGGATGACCAGCCGCTTCTCCAACCTGCAGAGCCGCGACGTCCGCCCGCAGCGGGCGCCCGAACCCGCGCCGGTCACGCACAATGCAGTGATCATACCGACGACCCGCAAACCGGCGCCGCCCAGGCCCGAGGCAGCCCCCGCAAAGAGCGCCAACAAGGTGCTGGACGCACGCGTGCGCATCCATCGCATGCTGCTCGAGGAGATCAACCTCGTGGCGCTGGAGCGGCTGCCTCGGGATGAAATGCGCCGGCAGGTGCATGATTTCGTCTCGGAAAAGACGCGCCAGGAGCGGATGGCGATCAACAATGCCGAGCTCGACGCGCTGGTCGACGACATCGTCGACGAGATGGTCGGCCTCGGCCCGCTGGAGCCGCTGCTCAAGGACCCCGAGATCAACGATATCCTGATCAATGGCCACCAGAACTGCTTCGTCGAAAAGCGGGGCAAGCTGCAGCAGGTCCACATCCCGTTCAAGGATGAGGCGCATCTGCTTAGAATCATTAATAAAATCGTCGCCGCGGTCGGCCGCCGCGTCGATGAATCGCAGCCCATGGTCGACGCCCGAATGCTCGACGGCTCGCGCTTCAACGCGGCGATCCGCCCCGTCGGCGTCGACGGCCCGCTGGTGTCGATCCGTAAGTTCTCCAAGAACAAGCTCGGCCTGCACAAGCTCGTCGAATTCGGCGCCATCACCCAGAACATGGCCGAAGTGCTGGCGGCGGCGGTACATGCCCGCAAAACCACGATCATCTCCGGCGGCACCGGCACGGGCAAGACGACGATGCTCAACGCTTTGTCGGCCTTCATTCCGGAAGACGAGCGCCTGATCACCATCGAGGACGCGGCCGAGCTGCAATTGCAGCAGCCGCATGTCGCGCGCATGGAGACACGTCCGGCCAACATCGAGGGCCACGGCGAATTGAAGCAGCGCGACCTGGTCAAGAATGCGCTGCGCATGCGCCCCGACCGCGTCATCCTCGGCGAATGCCGCGGCGAGGAAGCCTTCGACATGCTGCAGGCGATGAACACCGGTCATGAAGGCTCGATGGCCACCATCCATGCCAACACGCCGCGCGATGCCATCTCGCGTCTGGAACAGATGCTCGGAATGACCGGCATGCCGATGACCGTACAGTCGATCCGCAGCCAGATTTCCAGCGCCATCGACATCATCGTCCAGCTGACGCGCCTTTCCGACGGTAAGCGCAAGGTGACCAGCGTCGCCGAAGTGACCGGCATGGAAGGCGACGTCATCCAGATGCAGGAGATCTTCCGCTTCGTGCGCACCGGCATGGAGGCGGACGGAAAGATCCTCGGCCACTTCGAGGCGACCGGCATCCGCCCACGCTTCCTCGAGGACCTGCGCAACATGGGTATCGAATTCCCGGGCAAGTATTTCGAACCCGGCCGGCCGCAGGACTAGGCCGGTGTTCGAGGGATTCAGCCCGGTCTACGTCGTCTACGCCGCAGCGGCGCTCACCGGCATCATGATCGCCGAGGGCCTTTATCTGCTCTATGCCGGGCGCAGCGACAAGCGCACGGCCATCAACCGCCGCATGAAGCTCGCGGAGAACAAGATCAGCCAGGAGCAGGTGCTGATCCAACTGCGCAAGGAACGCGGGATCGACGGCGGCACCTCTGTCTTTTCGCTCGACCGCTTCCGCGCCCTGCGCACGCAGTCCGGCATAAGCACGCCGCTGCCGAAATTCCTGACGATCACGTCGGGGATCGCTCTCGCCCTGGCGCTTGTGGCGATCTGGAAGGGCTTGCCGCTCCTGTTCGGCCTTATCCTGCTGCTCCTGCTGTTGCCGGTGCTGCCGGTCATGGCATTGCGCTGGATGCGCAAGCGCCGGCACAAGCGTTTCGGGATGCAGCTGCCCGAGGCGCTTGAATTGATCACGCGCGGCCTGAAGGCAGGCCATCCGGTGCCGGTGGCGATTGCCATGGTGTCGCGCGAAATGGCCGATCCGATCGGCACCGAGTTCGGCGTCGTGGCCGACGAGGTGACCTTTGGCTCCGACCTGGTCTCGGCGTTGAATAATCTTTTCGACCGGGTGGGGCATGAGGACCTGCCGCTGTTCGTCACGGCGGTGTCGATCCAGAGCAGTTCGGGCGGCAATCTGCGCGAGATCCTCGACGGCCTGTCGGCGACGATCCGCGACCGCGGCAAGCTGCGCCGCAAGGTGCGCGCCATTTCGACGGAAGGGCGCATGTCGGCCTACATCCTGACCGCGGTGCCGGTGCTTCTGTTCACCGCCATCATGGTGCTGATGCCGCAATTCTATCAGGATGTCTGGGACGTGCCGAAGACCTGGTACATGATGGGCGGCTCCATCATCTGGCTGCTGCTCGGCAACGCCATCATGTTCAAGATGTCGAATTTCAGGTTCTGAGATGGAAGACGTGATCCGCTTCCTCGCTTCGCTCGCGCCGACCTCGCTGATGCCAGTCGCCATGCTGCTCCTTGTGCTGGGCGGGGGCGCCGTCGCTTGGCCGCTGGTACTCGCCAAGGGCGATCGGGGCGAGGTCAAGCGCCGGCTGAAGCTGGAGACATTGCAGCCGGCCGAGCAGGTGGAGCCCGCGCCCAAGAAGAGCACCAACGCCGTGCGCGAGAAGGCGGTGAAACGGGCGCAGGAGTTCTACGCCAAGAGCGATCCGGAAAACGTCGCGCGGCTGCGCCTGAAGCTCATCCAGGGCGGCTACATGGAACCGCGCGCCGTCGGCATGTTCTTCCTGATCCGTTTCGCCGCGCTGGTCGGCGCGGCGCTCGGCGCATTCCTGGTCAATCACTGGGCGGCAAGTGCGGAGTCGACCATGACCAGCCGCTGGACCTTCATCATCCTGTCGGCTGCCGGCGGCTATTTCCTGCCTGGCCTGGTGCTGACGCAGAAGATTCGGGAAAAGATGCGCGAATACCGCAACGGCTTTCCCGATTTCATGGATTTGATGATCGTCTGCTCCGATGCCGGCATGAGCATGGAGGCCGGCATCGAGCGGGTCTCCAGGGAGCTTGCCAGGACCTATCCGTCGCTCAGCCAGAACCTGATCCTGGTGTCGCTTGAGTTGCGGGCCGGGCGCAGCCTCGACGACGCGCTGAAGGCGCTTGCCGATCGCCTCAGCCTCGACGAGGTTCGCTCCTTCGCGACGCTGCTGCAGCAATCCAAGGAACTCGGAACCAGCCTATCGGGCTCGCTGCGCGTCTTTTCCGACGAAATGCGCCACAAGCGCATGTCGCTAGCCGAGGAGAAGGCGCATGCCCTGCCGGCCAAGATGTCGGTCCCGGTGACGGTCTGCATCCTGCCGGTGGTGCTGATGATCGCCATCATTCCGATCATCGTGAAGCTGACCGCACACTGACTATTCAGGTGAGGCCGGCCTGCAAATGGCAGCTTCCTGCGCTCCGCCCCGGTTCTCGGAATCCGCCATTTTCGACTCGGCCTGGCCTGAATCCAGGACATTGCCATGATTAACGTATCCTTGGCGCGCGACCGAATTTTATCTGCATTTCGGCACCGAAGCTTAATCGCTGTCCTGTATCGTTTTTCCTGAAGAACGACCCGGCAAATCGGGCGATGGGGCAGGGGCATGCGTCAGAGACTTCCCAGGGCAGCGGCGGCATTGGCGGCCGTCTTGATGATTACCGGCTGCACGACGAACAACAATGTCGACACGACCAAGACCACGGCGATCCAGCCGGTGGCCAAGGACGTCAGCGCCAACGACCTCGTTGAAGGCAAGGCGCAGTTCCGCGAGGCGAATTTCGGCCTTGCCGAACAGCATTTCCGCAAAGCGGTCGAGCTCAAGTCCGACAATGCCGAGGCCTGGATGGGGCTTGCCGCATCCTATGACGAGCTTGGCCGCTTCGACTTCGCCGATCGCGCCTATATGCAGCTGTTGAAGGTCGCCGGGCGCAAGCCGCAGATCGTCAACAATATGGGTTATTCGCAGCTTCTGCGCGGCAACAAGAAAAAAGCGCGCGCGCTGCTGCTCGAGGCCAAGGCCGGCATGGCCGACCAGACGGTGGTCAATGCCAATCTGGCGCTGCTCGACAAGGGCTGATCCTGCTCCCGGTTCGCGTATTCCGTGTGCCGTCATGGGATTTCGCCTCACATGTCGACGCTTTGTAAACCCTGTGTCGAGGTAGCGTTGGGTGTCCGCCGAAAACGGTTTGCGCCAGCCGTCGCCAGCCTACATTGAGGAGCGACGGGCACCCGCTAGAGGCAGTTCTTCACCGATGTTGGATTTCAGTTCGCTCCTGCTCGCGGCGGCGCTGTCGGGCACATGCCTCAGCATCACCATGTTTGCGATCTGGCTCGCCACACCGCGGGCGCGCTTCGTGCTCACGGTCGCCTGCGGCATCCTCGTGCTCGTCGCCCATGTCGTCGCGTTCTGGCGCTATAGCAAGGACGCCGATCCCTGGCTGTGCCAAGTCGTGCTCGCGCTGCTGAGCCTGGGTTTCCTGGTCCTCTGCCTGTCGGCGATGCAGTATCTCGGCTTTCGCGACTACCGCCGCGCCATCGTGCCGACGCTGGCCGCGATGGCTGCCTGCGCGATCGTCACCTTTCTCGGTTTCGACGGCATCGGCTTCCAGATCACCTATGCGGCCGTGACGACGTTGCTCGCGGCGATCGGGGCGATGTTCTGGATGAAGGGGGATCACGACCGCCGGATATTGCTCGTCGTTTCGTTCCTCAGCGGCGCCTGCGGCCTGTCCTTCGCGCTGTGCGGCCTGGCGTTGCTGACGCAAGAGCAATGGGTTCTCGGCGCCGCGCCCGACAATTGGGCGGAGCGATTGAACTCCGTCGTCGCGGTCGCCTGCATGACCGGCCTCGGCGCATTGACGCTTTCACTGCACCATCTGCAGGCGCAGATCGAGCTCAAGGCCGAAACCATGACCGATCCGCTGACCGGCCTGATGAACCGCAGGGCGCTCACCGAGCTTTACGGCGAGCGCAGCTTCGGTCCGTTCATGGCTATCGCCATGTTCGATCTCGACCATTTCAAGATGACCAACGACGTCTTCGGTCATCCCGTCGGCGACCAGGTGCTTTGCCGCTTCGCGGCGGTGATCAGGAAATACGGCAGGACAGGGATCGACGCGTTCCGGCTGGGCGGCGAGGAATTCGCGCTCGTCATGTCGCGCGTGACACCGGAAAAGGCGCATGACATTGCAAGCCGGATCGGCGTCGCTTTCGGCACCGAGGTCGTCGCGACCCATCGCGGGCCGCTGCGCAGCAGCGTCAGCGGCGGCATGGGATTCGGCTCGATCGCGGGCCGTCCACTCCATGAGGTGCTGGCGCAGGCCGACGCCGCGCTTTATGCGGCCAAGCGTGCCGGGCGCAACCGTGTCGTCGTTCAGGACAGAGCGGGCCAGCCCGACGCCGGGCCGGCCCTGAAGACTGCCTGAGCAGAGAGCAATTCCAGGAAAAGTGTGAACGGTTTTCCGTCTGGAATTGCGTTGAAACAAAGAGATAGAGCGGTTTGCCGTTTCCGTGCAACGGTGAACCGCTCTAGCGGTTACTCGGCGGCGCCGAGATATTCCGACAGCGGCGGGCAGGAGCAGACCAGGTTGCGGTCGCCGGCGACGTTGTCGATGCGCGAGACCGGCGGCCAGTATTTCGCCGCCAGACCGGCGTCGCCCGCCGGATAGGCCGCCTCCAGCCGCGAATAGGGATGCTTCCACTCGCCGGCAAGCGCTTCCGCTGCGGTGTGCGGGGCGTTGACCAGCGGGTTGTCGTTGGACGGCCACTCGCCCTTCGCCACTTTCGCCGCCTCGGCGGCGATGGCGATCATCGCCTCGCAAAAACGGTCGAGCTCACGCTTGGGCTCGGACTCGGTCGGCTCGACCATCAGCGTGCCGGCAACCGGGAACGACATCGTCGGCGCATGGAAGCCGTAGTCGATCAGGCGCTTGGCGATGTCATCGACGCTGATGCCGGCGCTTTCCTTGAGAACGCGCGTGTCGAGGATGCACTCATGGGCGATGCGGTCGCTTCTGCCTTTGTAGAGCAGCGGGTAGTGCGGCGCGAGCCGCGTCGCCACATAGTTGGCCGAAACGATCGCCGTTTCCGTCGCCTGCTTCAGGCCTGAGCCGCCCATCATGCGGATATACGTCCAGGTGATCGGCAGGATGGAGGCGCTGCCGAAGGGCGCCGCCGCCACGGCATGCGCCGAGCCCTCGGTCACATGGCCCGGCAAATAGGGTTTCAGATGCGCCCTGACGCCGATCGGACCGACGCCCGGGCCGCCGCCGCCATGCGGGATGCAGAAGGTCTTGTGCAGGTTCATGTGGCAGACGTCGGCGCCGATGTCGCCGGGACGGGCGAGGCCGACCAGGGCGTTGAGGTTGGCGCCGTCGAAATAGACCTGGCCGCCATGCTCGTGGATCAGCGCGCACAGATGACGCGCGCCTTCCTCGTAGACGCCGTGCGTCGAAGGATAGGTGAACATCAGTGCCGCGAGGTTCTTGGAATGCTCGTTGGCCTTGGCGCGCAAATCGTCCATGTCGATATTGCCGTCGTCCAGGCAACGCACGACGACGACGCTCATGCCGGCCATCGCGGCGCTCGCCGGATTGGTGCCATGCGCCGAGGACGGGATCAGGCAGATCGTGCGGTGGCCTTCGCCGCGCGCGCGGTGATAGGCGCGGATGGCGAGCAGGCCGGCATATTCGCCCTGGCTGCCGGCATTGGGCTGCAGGCTGACGGCGTCGAAGCCGGTGATTTCCGACAGCCATGCCTCCAGGTCGGCGGCCATCTTGCGATAGCCCTCCGAATGGCCGGCTGGCGCGAAGGGATGCAGATTGGCGACGCTCGGCCAGCTCACCGGCATCATCTCGGCGGCGGCGTTGAGCTTCATGGTGCAGGAGCCGAGCGGGATCATGGTGCGGTCGAGCGCCAGGTCCTTGTCGGCCAGCCTGCGCAGGAAGCGCATCATCTCGGTTTCGGAATGATTGTCGTGGAAGACCGGCTGGGTGAGGAATTCCTTGCCGCGCGGCTTGCCCGGCATGGAGCTGCCTTCAGCCGCGCCGGGCTTGGCGCCAAACAGGGCCGCGATCGCCTCGAGATCGGCTTCCGTGGAGGTCTCGTCGAAGGCGATGCTGACATGGTCGGCATCGATGACGCGCAACAGCCGGCCGGTCTTCTCGGCGGCTTGCGCGATCGAAGCGGCCCTGCCGTTCACCTCGGCCGTGACCGTATCGAAGCGCCTCGCGCCGAGCACCGAAACGCCGGTTGCCTTGAGGCCCGAGGCGAGGCGGCCGGCCAACGCGTGGATCTGCCCGGCAATCGCCTGCAGGCCGGCGGGGCCGTGCCAGATCGCATAGGCCGTCGCCATATTGGCCAGCAGCGCCTGCGCGGTGCAGATGTTGGAGGTGGCCTTGTCGCGGCGGATATGCTGCTCGCGCGTCTGCAGCGCCAACCTGTAGCCCGGGCGGCCCTTGGTATCGGTCGACTGGCCGACAAGGCGGCCGGGCATCAGGCGGGTCAGCTTGTCGGAGACGGCGCAATAGGCGGCATGCGGGCCGCCGAAGCCCATCGGCACGCCGAAGCGCTGCATCGGACCGACGGCGATGTCGGCGCCGAGCTTCGCCGGCGCATCCGTCAGCGTCAGCGCCAGCGGATCGGCGATGAAGACGACCAGCGCGCCGGCGGCGCGGGCCTTCTCGATCGCCGCCTTGTGGTCGCCATAGACGCCGAGCGTGTCCGGCCAGGAGACGAGCAGTGCGGCGGTGTTGTCGTCGATCGTCTCGCCGTCGACCTGGATGTCGAGCGGCTCGGCGCGGGTGCGCACGACGTCCAGCGTCTGCGGATGCGGCGTGCCGGCAAGCGCCACTTTGGTGCGCTTGTCGCGGTGGTGGCGCAGCGCAATGCCGACGGCTTCGGCAACGGCGGTGGCTTCATCGAGCAGCGAGGCCGACGCCACCGGCAGGCCGGTGAGCTCGGCGACCAGGGTCTGGAAGTTGAACAGCATCTCCAGCCGGCCCTGGCTGATCTCGGCCTGGTATGGGGTGTAGGCCGTGTACCAGGCCGGGTTCTCGAACAGGTTGCGCTGGATGACCGGCGGCACGAAGACGCCGTGATAGCCGGCGCCGATGAAGCTCTTCAGCACCGTGTTCTTCGCCATGATCGCCGACAATTCGGCCAGCGCTTCGGCTTCGCTCGCCGGAGCGGGCAGGTTGAGCGGCAGGTCGAGGCGGATCGATCTCGGCACGGCTTGGCTGATCAACGTTTCGACGGATGGAACGCCGATGACGGCGAGCATTGCCCTGACGTCGTTGACGCCTGGGCCGATATGGCGGGCCGAGAAGGGAATAGGTGCTGCGGTCATTTCCAGGATCCTGATATCAGCCGATATGGGCTTTGTAGGCGGCTTCATCCATGAGGCTGTCGAGCTGGCTTTCGTTGGCCAGCTTCATCTTCCAGAGCCAGCCGTCGCCGGTCGCGGCCGAATTGACCAGCGAGGGGTCGGCCGACAGGGAGGCGTTGGCTTCGGTGATCTCGCCGTCGACCGGCGCGTAGACGTCCGAGGCCGCCTTGACGGATTCGACCACGACGGCGGTATCGCCCTTGGCGAGCTTGCGGCCGATTTCCGGCAGCTCGACGAAAACGAGATCGCCGAGCTGTTCCTGCGCATAGTCGGTGATGCCGACCGTAGCGACGCCGCCGTCGACGCGCAGCCACTCATGGTCTTCCGTGAAATAGGTCTTTGCCATCTGGAAATCATCCTTTGCGGTAGCGGTGTGGAGTGAAGGGCAGGGGCGTGACGTCCACCGGAATTTTCGTTCCGCGGACATCGGCGAAGAGTTTCGTGCCGGCCTTGGCAAGCGCGGTGTTGACATAGCCCATCGCGACCGGGTGGCCCGCCGAGGGACCGAAGCCGCCCGAAGCGACATGACCGGCCGGATGGCCGCCGGCATCGATCAACGCGGCGCCCGCGCGCACCGGCTGGCGTCCGTCGGGCTTCAGGCCGACGCGCTTCTGCGACGGCCCGCGCTCGATGATCGAGCGCAGCGCGTCGGCGCCGATGAAATGGCCGGAAGCGCGAACTTCCTTGGGAATTGCCCACATCAATCCCGCGCTTGCCGGGTCTATCTCGGGCGTCAGGTCCTGGCCGTGCAGGCAAAGCCCGGCCTCGAGCCGCAGGCTGTCGCGGGCGGCAAGCCCGATCCATTGCACGCGCTCGTCTCCCAGCAGCTTGGCGACCAGATCCCGCGCATCCGCTTCCGGCAGACCGATCTCGAATCCGTCCTCCCCGGTATAGCCGGAGCGGCTCATGAACCAGTTTTGCCGGGGCTCGACCCCATGCATGAAGAGCAGCGAGCCGGTCTCGATGCCGGCCCGCGCCAAAGCTGCCCAGGCGTCCGGTCCCTGGATCGCCAGGAAGACGCGGTCGAGCGGATCGACCCTGGCATCGAAACCGGCGGCAAGCGCGTGCAAATGCTTCTCGTCCTCCACCGCGTTGCCGGCGTTGGCCACCACCATGAAACGGTCATCGCCCAGGCGAGTCACGATAAGGTCGTCGATGATGCCGGCAGCCTCGTTGAGGAAGAAGGTGTATTTGGACTGCGAGATTTCGAGCGCGCCGGCATCGAGCGGGCAGGCGCGGTTCAGCAATGCGGCGCTGCCCGGACCGACGACCTCGAACAGCTTCATATGCGAGATGTCGAACAGGCCGGCATGCTCGCGTGTGTGAAGATGCTCCTTCATCACGCCGGGCGGGTAGGTGAGCGGCATCGACCAGCCGGCGAACGCGCCGAAACGCGCGCCCGCGGCCTGGTGCAAATCCTCAAGGGGCAGATGTCTGGTGTCGTCGCCTGTCATGTCTTCTCCAGAGTCGCACGCAATCGACCGCCGTCCGCGGTCCAGTCCGTGCCCCTCTGTCTGAAGCCTGAGAGACTCGCGCCCCGTAACTCTGTCGGCAGCGCTTACACCTTCGGCGCGGGACGAATCCCGACTTTCCAGAGTTGTCTTTCCCGTCCACGGTTCTTTTGCCTGAGAGATTTCGGGCGATTTCCCCTTCGGCGACAGCTCGCGCTGCTCTCTCCCGCAAACAGGTAGGACTCAGTCGCCTGAGTCCTCGACATGTCATCCATAGCCCGTCGGCGACACCTTGTCACCTCCCAGCGACATTTTAAGCGCGCCCTGCTTTTCAGCGATATGATTTGGCCGACAAGGCTTCGCTAACCACGCCGTTTGCCGGTTTCTCAAGACAATGCTGATAAAGCTCGGCGGGGTAGTGCACTCAGTTCGCCGGCTACGGGCGACGGGCAGGGAAGGCAAATGGGCGAATTGATCATGAGCGCTCCGGTCGCGGGGCTGACCTCGAAGAACAAGATCACGGCCGAAGACGTGACGATGCTGCGGCGCGACGTCTTCGCCGACGGCCTGGTCAGTCGCGGCGAGGCGGAGGCGCTGTTCGCGCTCGACCAGACGGCGCGCGACAAGTGCGGCGAATGGGCGCCGTTCTTCGTCGAGGCGGTGACCGACTACATCGTCCACCAGGAAAAGCCAGACGGCTATATCTCCGAGCAGAATGCCGATTGGCTGGTCCGCACCGTCTCGCGCGACGGCATAGTCGACGGCCGCACCGAGCTTGAACTGCTGGTGCATGTGCTGGAGGAAGCGAAGTCCTCGCCCAGCGAGCTCTCGGCCTATGCGCTGGAACAGGTCGCGCATGCGGTAATCGACGGCAAGGGTCCGCTGATGCATGGCGGCAGCCTGGTTCCCGGCCATATCGCGAAGGCCGAGGTCGATCTGCTGCGGCGTATCCTCTATGCCTATGGCGGCGACGGCAACATCGCCATCAGCAAGGCCGAGGCGGAGGTCCTGTTCAGGATCAACGACCGGACCGCGGCAGCCGACAACGATCCGTCCTGGAGCGACCTCTTCGTCAAGGCGATCGCCAACTACGTCATGTGCTCGACCGGCTACGAGCCGCCGACTCGGGAAGTGGCGCTGCGCCACGAGAACTTCCTCGACGAGGCAGCGCCGACGCTTGGCGGCTTCTTCAGCCGGATGGTCTCGGGTGGTTTCGCGGCGATCCTCGAAGCCTATCATTCGCCCGGCGATATCGAGGCCGAATGGGAAGCCAGGAATCGGGCCGCCGAAGCGCTTGCCCGCCGCGCCGAGACGATCGACGCCAGCGAGGCCGAATGGCTTGCCGAGCGTGTCGGCGGCGGCCGGCGGCCGCTGCGCGACAACGAGCGCGCGCTGCTGACGCTGATCAAGCACGCGGCGCCGGAAATCCATCCGACGCTGAAACCGCTGCTTGAGAAAGTGGCTTAGGCGTTTCCTGCAATCGTCTTGCAAAGGATGATATTGGAATGGCCTTCGGGCCACCCGGTGAATTCGGCCATGCGTTCGAAACCGGCTTTTTCATACAAGCCCGGCGCCTGGAACTCGTGGGTCGAAACCCATATCCGCAGCGAGCCGCGCGCGGCAGCTTCCGCGACGAAGGCATCGAGCAGCTTCCTGCCGTGGCCAAGGCCTCGATAGGCTTCGTCGACCCACATCAGCGTGAGCTCGGCAATGCCGGCCCAGGAATAGCCGGCGGCCGCCCCGACGGCGCGGCCTTGCTCATCCCGCAGCGCAAAGACGAGAGCACGGTCGTCGCCACGACCGGTCAGCCGCCGGTTGTCGTTGTCGAGACGCTTCTCGATGGCACCAAGCTCGGCCGCAGCAAGGTCATGCTCGGCCTGAAGGCGAGGGGCCGTCAAATCCCGCCATACCAGTCGTAGCCATTGTCCTCCCAATAGCCGCCGCGGCCGCCGCCGACATTGGCAAAACTGTCGACCAGCTCGATCTTGTGAATGTATTTCGGCATCTTGTAGCCGAGCTGGCGCTCGACCCGCACGCGCAGCGGCGCGCCGTTCTCGACCGGCAGGGGCTTGCCGTTCAGGCCGTAGGCAAGAATCGTCTGCGGGTGGCGGGCGTCGATCAGGTCGATGGTGCCGTAGTATTTGATGTCGCCGGACAGGCTTTGCTCGATCGTGTCGAGGCAGTGGAACATGACATAGCGGGCCTGCGGCTTGACCACTGCCTGGTCGAGCACCAGCGACAGCGGCGTGCCGGTCCATTTGGCGATGCAGCTCCAGCCTTCGACGCAGTCATGACGGGTGATCTGCGTGCGGCTCGGCATGTTCTGAAGCTGCTCGCGGCTCAACGACAGCGGCTTCTCTACGAGGCCGGTAACTTCCAGCCGCCAGTCCGCGAAATTGTTGGCGAGCAGACCCTTGTAGGTGTCGTCATCGGGCGCCGTGACGCCGTTCGGCCGCTGCGGCTGGCGGATGTCGGCCTCGGTGAATTCCGGCGCCAGCGCGTCCCGGCCGGCAAGCAGGCGCTGCGCGCGCCAGGTCAGGCCATTGGCGTTTTCGAGGAAGCTGCGCAATCCGCCGCCGATGCCGAGGCCGCTGTCGAACACATCGCAGCCGGACAGCGCGATGCCGGACAGGCCGAGGCTGGCTGAGGTGAGAAACTTGCGGCGGCTGATCTGGAATTTTGCCATGTCAGGCGCTCCTCTCGGTCGGCTGGTCGTGCTTCGCAGGCGGGTCGGTGCGGTACCAGCCGGTGATGATCGAGCGCAGCTCGTTGATCGGGCCGGCGGCGAGGATCATCAGGATGTGGACGATGAAGAAAAGCACGAGCAGCACCATGACGGTGAAGTGGATGGTGCGCGCCGTCTGCCTGCCGCCGAGGATTTCGTTGAGCCAGGGCAGCACCGAATTCATGCTCGGCGACATTGCGAGGCCTGTGACGATCATCAGCGGCAAAAGCACGAAGAGCACGCCGCCATAGGCCATTTTCTGCAGCGTGTTGTATTCGCGCGTGTGGTGGAATTTCAGCTTCGCATGATCGACGATGTCGCGCGGCAGCTTGCGCAGGTCCGACACGCGAGGGGCAAGATCGCGATGGATATGGCCGTTGACCAGGCTGGCGATCAGCCAGATGAGCAGGGTCGTGGTCAGGATCCAGGCGAAGAAGAAATGCACGACGCGGGCGGTGCCGAGGTCGTAATAGGACGGGATCGTCGCCCAGGAAGGGAAGGCGCGAGGCGTCTCTTGTCCCGGGGGACCCGACCAGCCGAGCACGCCGGTGGTGTCGAAGCGATGGCCGAAGATTTCAGTGAAGCCGCGCGGACCGTTGGCGGTGTTTTCGGCGCCAATCTGGAGGATCGTGTTGTTGAACTCGAAGCCGGACTGCTTGCCGACATAGAGCTGCGGCCGCGCGTTGAAGATCTGCAGGCCGGAAAGCAGCATGAAGAAGAGCGAGAAAGCCCAGATCCAGTGGGTCAACCGCGTCCAGCGCGATTGCCGATAGATGAGGGTCGTGTCCTTGCCGTCCGCCTCGGCGGCGGAATGGTTGTTGGCAACAGTGTCCATCTTGCCTCCGGCCGCCTCAAGCAAGCGGCTTCTCAGGTCATTGTCTCCCCCTCAATACGTCGCCGCACAAGGCAATGTTTCATGCGATCACGGATTTATTACGGAGAGCCGAGGCTGACCGCGAGATTGACTGCCGCCGCGACGATCACCGTGTTGAAAAAAAAGGTCAGGATCGAATGAACAAGCACGACCAGCCGCATTTGCGAGGTGGTGACGGCCGTGTCCGCCGTCTGCGCCGTCATGCCGATGACCGTCGCGAAATAGAGGAAATCCCAGCCTTCCGGCCTTTTGCCGCCCGGAAAATCGAGGCCGCCGACCGGCATCTTCTTGTGGGTTTTCTCGTCGATCCCGTCGCCATCCTTCCAATAGACGTGCGCGTAGTGCAGCGACGCCATGGCGTGGATTGTGAACCAGCCGAGCGGGATCGACAGTATGGCGAAGGCGAGCTGCAGGGGATGCGCGGCATCCTTGCGGTTGATCAGCAGGAACAGCGAGACGATGGCCGCGCCGACGACAAAGAGCGTGATGGCAAAGATCAGCAGCACGGGCAGGTCGGTCGCGCGCGCATTTTTGCTGAGATAGCGGCCGGTAAGGCTCGGCATCAGGGTCAGCACCAGGGCGATATAGCTTGCAAAGAACACATTGGCGCCGATCGAGTAGGGGAGCGGCCAGCGCAGCAACAAGGCAAGCAGCAGTGCCACGATGCCGATGGCCGCGGCGAGGGCGAACTGCATGTGCCGATGCATCGGCGTCTTGAGATCGTCACCCATGGCCCGGGGCCCTTGAAGACGTTGGATCAGTCCGGTGTGACGGATTTGAGCGCGCGCCGCAAGATGCGGTCGAGCTCGCCGAGAAACTGCGAACGGTCCTTCTGTGTGAAGGAGGCATTGAAGCCCCGGCTCTCGCCGGTCTCGCGCAGATGCTGCTTCAAATCGCGCATCGCCACCGCCATGCCGATGGATTCCGGAGTGAAGGGGCGGCCGGTAGGGCCGAGCACATGCGCGCCTAGCGCCACCGTGCGCGCGGCAAGCGGAATGTCGGCCGTCACCACGACATCGTTGGCCCTGGCGTTCTCGGCGATCCAGTCGTCGGCCGCATCCGCGCCCTTGGAGACGACGACGTTGCGGATCATCGGATCGCGCGACGGCCGCAGGCCGCCATTGGAGACATAGGTGACGACGACGCCGTGGCGCTCCGCGACCTTCTCGACCTCGGCCTTGACCGGACAGGCATCCGCGTCGACGTAAATGATGGGGGCAGGCAACCTTATCTCCAAATGTACGAAAGGGCCGACACAGGCCGGCCCCTTCGCATGAAATGTCGCAATTGTCAGGCCGCCAAGGCTCCGGACTTCTTGGCGGTCCAGGTGGCCATATAGTCCATCAGGCCGGGATTGAGGCAGTCATAGGGCTCAAGCCCGATCGACTTCAGCTGGCCTCGGATGCCGTCCATGCGGCTCGGGTCGACGCCGGATTCGATGATCGAGGAGACGAAGGCGGCGAAGCCCGGCGGCGACCATCCATCCTCCTCGAAGCGCTCGGGATGGATGAAGGACAGCCCCTTGAAGGCATGGTCGCGCTCGACCGGGCCGTACATGTGGACGCCGCAGCCGGTGCAGGCATGGCGCTGGATCAGCGCCGCGGGGTCGACCACCTTCAGCTTGTCGCCGTTCTCGGTGACGGTGACATCGCCAGTGCCGGCGACGGCCACGACCGAGAAGATGGCGCCGTCCGGCTTCCAGCATTTGGTGCAGCCGCAGGCATGGTTGTGGGCGATCTGGCCCTTGACCTTCACCTTCACCGGATTGCTGGTGCAGGCGCATACCAACGTGCCGCCGGCAAAGCTCGCGCTCTCCCTCGGCAAGCCGTTGTCGATCTTCGGATGCAGTTTTTCAGGCATTGAGTTCCTCCCTTGTTGAACCTGTGCAACTTAAGTCGCTGGCCATAGGTCGGCGGCTTGTTTTCCTCAGTAAACCACGACGCTGCGGATCGACTTGCCCTCATGCATGAGGTCGAAGCCCTTGTTGATGTCCTCCAGTTTCAACGTATGCGTGATCATCGGGTCGATCTGGATCTTGCCTTCCATGTACCAGTCGACGATCCTCGGCACGTCGGTGCGGCCGCGCGCGCCGCCGAAGGCGGTGCCCATCCAGGTGCGGCCGGTGACCAGCTGGAAGGGCCTGGTCGCAATCTCCTGGCCGGCGCCGGCGACGCCGATGATGACCGACTTGCCCCAGCCGCGATGCGAGGCCTCCAGCGCCTGGCGCATCACCTTGGTGTTGCCGGTGCAGTCGAAGGTGTAGTCGGCGCCGCCGATCTGGTCGGCGCCGCGCTTGGTCAGGTTGACGAGGTAAGGCACGATGTCGCCGTCGATCTCCTTCGGATTGACGAAATGCGTCATGCCGAACTTCTCGCCCCAGGCCTTCTTATCGTTGTTGACGTCGACGCCGATGATCATGTCGGCGCCGGCCAGGCGAAGGCCCTGGATGACGTTCAAGCCAATGCCGCCGAGGCCGAAGACCACGGCGGTTGCGCCTTGCTCGACCTTGGCGGTGTTGATGACCGCGCCGATGCCGGTGGTGACCCCGCAGCCGATGTAGCAGATCTTGTCGAAGGGGGCGTCGGGATTGACCTTGGCCACCGCGATCTCGGGCAGCACGGTGAAGTTGGAGAAGGTCGAGCAGCCCATGTAATGAAACAGCTTGTCCTTGCCCATCGAGAAGCGCGAGGTGCCGTCGGGCATCAGGCCCTGTCCCTGCGTGGCGCGGATGGCGGTGCACAGGTTTGTCTTCCGCGACAGGCACGACGGGCACTGCCGGCATTCCGGCGTGTAGAGCGGGATGACATGGTCGCCCTTCTTGACCGAGGTAACGCCCTTGCCGACATCGACGACGACGCCGGCGCCCTCATGGCCGAGGATGGCCGGAAACAGCCCTTCCGGATCGGCGCCCGACAGGGTGAACTCGTCGGTATGGCAGATGCCGGTCGCCTTGACCTCGACCAGCACTTCGCCTTCGCGCGGCCCCTCGAGGTCGACCTCCATGATCTCCAGCGGCTTTCCGGCGGCAACGGCGACTGCGGCACGCGTTTTCATCAGGCGTTTCCTCCCAAGGCAATCAGTAAGTTTCAGGTGACGGCAGGCCGCCGTTCCCGCCTGGCGGGACGAAATCTCTGCCCGCCGTTTGTTTCTCCGAGCCCATCGACCACCTTATCGCTTTCCTTGCTGGCGGCCAACTTCCCTTGCGACGTTTTTCGGCGCGGCAGTCGCAATTCGAGCAAGTCAGATGCGCACCGGCCGGACACTTGAGACATGGCGGGATTGTCCATAGAACTGGACCGCTTCGCCGGAGGACGACATCCGAATGTTCAAGAAAATCCTGATCGCCAATCGCGGCGAGATCGCCTGCCGCGTGATCAAGACGGCGCGCAAGATGGGGATTGCCACCGTCGCGGTCTATTCGGATGCCGACCGCGATGCCGTGCATGTCGAGATGGCCGACGAAGCGGTGCATATCGGACCCTCGCCGGCGGCACAGAGCTATCTGTTGCCTGAGAAGATCACCGCCGCCTGCAAGCAAACCGGCGCGCAAGCCGTGCATCCGGGCTATGGCTTCTTGTCGGAGCGCGCCTCTTTCTGCGAGGCGCTGGAGAAGGAAGGCATCGTCTTCATCGGGCCGAAGCCCAAGGCTATCAAGGCCATGGGCGACAAGATCGAATCGAAGAAGTTCGCCAACGAGGCCAAGGTCTCGACCGTGCCTGGATGGCTGGGCGTCATCGAAGACGCCGACCATGCCGAAAGGATCGCCGGCGAGATCGGCTATCCGGTCATGATCAAGGCCTCGGCCGGCGGCGGCGGCAAGGGCATGCGCATCGCCTGGAGCAAAGCGGAGGTGCGCGACGGCTTCGAGCGGGCGCGTTCGGAAGCGAAAAGCTCCTTTGGCGACGACCGTGTCTTCATCGAGAAGTTCGTCGTCGATCCCCGCCATATCGAAATCCAGGTGCTGGCCGACGCGCATGGCACGGCACTTTATCTCGGCGAGCGCGAATGCTCGATCCAGCGCCGCAACCAGAAAGTGGTGGAAGAAGCGCCGTCGCCGTTCCTCGACGCCAAGACGAGAAAGGCGATGGGCGAGCAGGCGGTGGCCCTGGCCAAGGCCGTCGACTACCAGAGCGCGGGCACCGTCGAGTTCATCGTCGACAAGGACAAGAATTTCTATTTCCTTGAAATGAATACGCGATTGCAGGTCGAGCACCCGGTGACCGAGCTGGTCACCGGCATCGACCTGGTCGAACAGATGATCCGCGTCGCCGCCGGCGAGAAGCTCGGCATCAAGCAGAGCGACGTGAAGCTCAACGGCTGGGCGGTGGAAAGCCGCCTTTACGCGGAGGATCCCTTCCGCAACTTCCTGCCTTCGATCGGCCGGCTGACGCGATACCGGCCGCCGGAAGAAGGCAGGTTCGGCGATGTCGTGGTCCGCAACGACACGGGTGTCGCCGAAGGGTCGGAAATCTCGATGTTCTACGATCCCATGGTGGCCAAGCTCTGCACCTGGGCGCCGACAAGGCTCGAGGCGATCGACGCCATGTCGGAGGCGCTGGACAGCTTCGTCGTCGACGGCATCGAGCACAACATACCGTTCCTTTCGGCGCTGATGCAGCACCCGCGCTGGCGCGAGGGGCGGCTGTCGACCGGTTTCATTGCCGAGGAATATCCTGACGGTTTTGCGCCGGTCGGGCCGGATGGCGAGGAGAGGGCGGTGTTCGCCGCGGTCGCTACGGCGATCGAGCTGCTGCGGCGCGACCGGCTCGACCGCCTCAGCGGCAGGCTGGCGCCGCATTCCGGCCATCTCAAGCGCGACTGGGTGGTAAAGATCGGCGCGGACTATCTTCCGGTCGAGATCGTCGACGGCATGATTTCCATCCCGATGGAGGTCGATCTGTCGATCGATGGCGGCAAGCCGCTGACCGTCGCTTCGGACTGGCGGCCGGGCGACGCGATCTGGCAGGGCACGGTCGGCGCCGACAAGGTCGCGGCGCAGATCCGTCCGACGCTGAACGGTTTGCGCATCGCCTGGAAAGGCATGTCGGTGACGGCGCGCGCCATGCTGCCGCGCATCGCGGAGCTCGAAAGGCTGATGCCGGAGAAGCTGCCGCCCGACACCTCGAAGATGCTGCTTTGCCCGATGCCTGGTCTCGTCGTCTCGATTGCCGTGGCGGAGGGGCAGGAGGTCAAGGCCGGCGAGACGCTGGCCGTGGTCGAGGCGATGAAGATGGAAAACGTGCTGCGCGCCGAACGCGACCTCACGATAGCAAAACTCAACGCGAAGCCCGGCGACAGCCTGGCGGTCGATGCGGTGATCATGCGGTTTGCCTGAGAAAGCGCGGTGCGGGACGCAAGCCTGTGTCGCGGTCGATTGTGCTGGACTGGTATGGCCCCGTCCGGGACAATACATCTGCACCGATGAGTCTTGGCACAGCGTGAAAAAACATGGCGGATGAACGACTTCCACGCGATCCTTTGCAGCGCGAAGCGGCGGTGAAGGCCAGCCGGCCCGAAACGCCGGCGCGTAGGTTCATCCATCTGCGCGTGCATTCGGCCTATTCGCTGCTCGAGGGCGCCTTGCAGCTTGGCGCGGTCGTCGGCCATGCCGTCAAGGATGAGGCGCCGGCGATCGCCGTCACCGACACCAATAACCTGTTCGGCGCGCTCGAATTCGCCCAGAAGGCAGTCAAGGACGGCATCCAGCCGATCATCGGCTGCCAAATCGATCTGGCCTTTTCCGGGGAAGCGAGCGACGGCCAGCGTGATCGCCGCCGCCACGGGCCGGAGATGTCGCCGGTCGTGCTGATCGCCGCCAGCGAGGACGGCTACAGCAATCTCGTGCGGCTGATCAGCAAGGTCTATCTGGAGACGCCGCCAGGCGAGCCGGTGCATTTGACCAGCGCTATGCTGGAAGATCGGTGCGACGGGCTGATCTGTCTGACCGGTGGGCCGCGCGGTCCGATCGGCAGTGCGCTCAAAGCGGACCGGCGCGATCTCGCCGAACAGCGGTTGCTGTTCCTCAGGGGCCTGTTCGGCGACAGGCTTTATGTCGAGCTGGAGCGGGTCGCCGGCTATGACCGCATGGTCGAGAAATCGACCGTCGATCTTGCCTACACGCATGACCTGCCGCTAGTCGCCACCAACGAGGCCTTCTTCTCCAAACGCGAGGATTATGAGGCGCATGACGCGCTGATCGCAATTGCCGAAGGCTCGGTCGTCGCCGCCGACAACCGCCGGCGGCTTTCGCCTGACAATTTCTTGCGCGGCCAGGCCGAGATGGCGCGGCTCTTCTTCGACCTGCCCGAAGCGATCGACAACACGGTCGAGATCGCGATGCGCTGCTCCTATTATCCGAAGACCCGCAGCCCGATCCTGCCGCGTTTCACCGGCGCCGACGCTGCCGACAAGGACGCGGCCGAGAAGGCGGAGGCGGCCGAGCTAGCCCGGCAGGCGCGCGAAGGCCTGGAGGCGCGGCTGGCCGCGCACGGGCCGACGCCGGGCTACACGGTAAAGCAATATCGCGAGCGGCTCGAATTCGAGCTCGGCATCATCGAGAAGATGAAGTTCCCGGGCTACTTCCTGATCGTTGCCGACTTCATCAAATGGGCCAAGGCGCAAGGCATTCCCGTCGGGCCGGGGCGCGGTTCGGGCGCCGGCTCGCTGGTCGCCTATTCGACCACCATCACCGACATCGACCCACTGCGTTTCTCGCTGCTGTTCGAGCGCTTCCTCAATCCGGACCGGGTGTCGATGCCGGACTTCGACATCGACTTCTGCCAGGACCGGCGCGAGGAAGTCATCCGCTACGTCCAGCAGAAATACGGCCGCGACCAGGTCGGGCAGATCATCACCTTCGGAACGCTGCAGGCGCGCGCCGTGCTGCGCGATGTCGGCCGCGTGCTGCAGATGCCTTACGGCCAGGTCGACAAGCTCTCCAAGATGGTGCCGCAGAACCCGGCCAATCCGGTCAAGCTGGCGGATGCCATCGCCAACGAGCCGCGCTTCGCCGAGGAGGCGGAGAAGGAGCCGATCGTGCAGACGCTGCTCGACACGGCGCAGAAGCTCGAAGGCCTCTACCGCCATGCCTCGACGCACGCCGCGGGCATCGTCATCGGCGACCGTCCGCTGTCCGAGCTGGTGCCGATGTACCGCGATCCGCGCTCGGACATGCCGGTCACCCAGTTCAACATGAAATATGTCGAGCAGGCGGGGCTGGTGAAGTTCGACTTCCTCGGCCTGAAGACGCTGACGGTGCTGGAAACGGCGGTGAAGCTGATCCGCCGGCGCGGCGTCGACATCGATCTCGCGACGATCCCGCTCGACGATCGCGACACCTACGCGATGCTGTCGCGCGGCGAGGTGGTCGGCGTGTTCCAGGTTGAAAGTGCCGGCATGCGCAAGGCGCTGATCGGCATGCGGCCGGACTGCATCGAGGACATCATCGCGCTGGTGGCGCTCTATCGCCCCGGCCCGATGGAGAACATCCCGACCTACAACGCCAGAAAGCATGGCGAGGAGGAGATGGCCTCGATCCATCCCAAGATCGACCATCTGGTGAAGGAGACCCAGGGCGTCATCGTCTACCAGGAACAGGTGATGCAGATCGCGCAGGAGCTTTCCGGCTATTCGCTCGGCGAAGCCGACCTCCTGCGCCGCGCCATGGGCAAGAAGATCCGCGCCGAGATGGACAAGCAGCGAGAGCGCTTCGTCACGGGCGCGGTCGAGCGCGGCGTCTCAAAGCCGCAGGCCGATTTCATCTTCGACCTCCTGGCCAAGTTCGCCGACTACGGCTTCAACAAGTCGCATGCAGCTGCCTACGCGGTCGTTTCCTACCAGACCGCCTATCTCAAGGCGCATTACCCGGTCGAGTTCCTTGCGGCGTCGATGACGCTCGACATGAGCAATACCGACAAGCTGGCCGATTTCCGCCAGGACGCCATGCGCCTCGGCATAGAGGTGGTGGCGCCATCGGTGATGTCGAGCTTCCGTCCCTTCGAGGTCGGCGAGAACAAGATCTTCTATTCGCTGGCGGCGCTGAAAGGCGTCGGCGACGCGGCGGTCGAGCACATCGTCGAGAAACGCGGCGAGAAGCCGTTCAAGAACCTTGCCGATTTCTGCGAGCGGGTCGATCCGAAGATCGTCGGCAAGCGCGTCTTCGAAAGCCTGATCATGGCAGGCGCGCTGGATTGCTTCGGCCACGACCGCGCCCAGATGATGGCTGGCGTCGAGCGGATGATGGGCCTGGCCTCGCTGGCGCAGCAAAACGCCATCTCCGGCCAGGCCGACATTTTCGGCGCTTCGCTTGGGAGCCAGTCGCAGGCGCTCAACCTGCCGGCGACCGATCCGTGGCTTGCTGCCGACAAGCTGCACCGTGAATTCCAGATCGTCGGCTTCTATCTCTCGGCGCATCCGCTCGACGAGTACAAGGCAGCGCTGCAAAAGATGCGGGTGCAGAACTGGGCGGAATTCTCGGCTGCGGTCAAACGCGGCGCCGCCGCCGGGCGCCTCGCCGGCACAGTCACCTCCAAGCAGGAGCGCAAGACCCGTACCGGCAACAAGATGGGCGTCGTGCAGTTTTCCGACACGACGGGACAGTATGAGGCCGTACTGTTTTCCGAAGGCCTGGCGCAGTATCGCGACATGCTGGAGCCCGGCAGTTCGGTGGTGATCATGGTTGCGGCCGAAGACAGGCCTGAGGGCGTAAACCTGCGCATCAACTCGGTGCAATCACTGGACGATGAAGCCAGCCGCATCCAGAAAGCGCTGCGCATCTTTGTCCGGGACGATGGACCATCGTCGATCATTCAATCGCAGCTCAGACAGCGTGGCGACAGTCAAGTCAGCATCATCGTTCTCAAGGGAGAGGCGCAGGGCGAGATTGAGATCGGCCTGGGTAATTATCGCGTCTCACCGCAGATCGCCTCGGCCATGCGCGCGGTGCAGGGCGTGGTGGACGTGGAGCTGGTCTAGCTCAGGGCGTTGCCGCCTCCGCCTCTGCCACCCGCGGCGTCTTCTTCTGCAGGTTGAGCAGATTACCGGCGAGGATCAAGCCTGCGCCGCCGGCGGTGAAGACGTCGATCTGCTCATGGTATAGCAGCCAGCCGACCAGCGCCGTCAGCGGCACGCGCAGGAAGTCCATAGGCGAGATGATCGTGGCATCGGCATGGACCAGCGCGCGGGCCAGACAGAAATGCGACGACATACCGGTGAAGGCGATGACGAAGATCCACGGCCAGAGCCCTGGCGAAGGGTTGTGCCAGCTATAGAGAGCCGGGATCAGGCCAACCGCCGACTGGATGATCAGCATCCAGAAGATGATGCGCACCACGCTTTCGGTTTTGGTCATCGACTTGACCAGCACCATCGAGATGCCGAAGCAGACCGCGGCGCCCAGGACGACGAGGTGGCCGGGATCCATCGAGCCGGCGCTGGGGCGCACGATGACGACCACGCCGATCAGGCCAAGCACGATCGCCGTGAGCTTCGACCGGGACAGTCTTTCCCCCAGAAAGCTGACCGCCAGGATCGCCGTCCAGATCGGCGTGGTGAACTCGATCGAGATCAGCACGGCGAGCGGAATGAGCGTCAGCGCGTAGAGCCAGGCGGCCTGGCCGGTATAGTGGATCATGTTGCGGGCGATATGGGCGAGGGGGCGCTCACTGCGCATCGCGGCAAAACCGCCGCTCATCATCACCAGCGGCGAAAGGATGAAGAGACCGATCACCGAGCGCAGCTCCAGCACCTGGAAGACGTTGAGCTCGGCCGTCGTCTCGCGGCCGGCAACCGACATCGCCAGCATCGAGGCGATTGACAGAGCCATCCAGAACGCAGCTTTTGGGATCGAGGGAGCGGGCGCCATTGGGGTCCTATGTCGCAAGCCCGGACCCGGGCCGCAACCGTTAGCGGCATCATTCCACTGGGCCAGTGGAGCGGGGCGTCAAAAAACCGTCATCGCGGCGGCGGAACCTGGCGCCTGGGCATCCGTTAAGTCCACGCCTTCCGTCGGAGGGCGCATGATCGCGAGAGGGAAACATCTTGATGAAATCGACCGCCGCTGTGCTGGCCGCTGCCTGTCTTTTCTGCGCGACGGCCGCGCATGCCGACGAGGCGGCTTTCCTGCGATCGCTGCAGGGAAAGTTCGCCGGCAAGGGGACGGTCAGGATCAGAACGAACACGCCGGTGATGAACATCAACTGCAACTTCACCTCGGACGCGACGGCCGACTCGCTCTCGCTTGACGGCACCTGTCGTGCGTTGTTGATCATGTCGCGGGAAATCCGCGCCGACCTGAAGGTCGACGGGGCGAGCTACACCGGAACTTACATTGGTTCGCGCAGCGGACCTGCCGGGCTCAGAGGAAGCCGCAAGGGCGACGCAATCAACCTCGACATCCACTGGGCGAAAGTCGTCAATGGCGACCGCAATGCGGAGCTGACCGTAGAAAAGATCGGGCCGGACAATATGCGCATGACGGTGACCGACATGGATCCGGCAACCGGCAAGATGGTGGTGACGAGCCGGATCGACCTCAAGCGGACCTGACGCTTCAATCTTCCAGCGGCTCGGGCGGATTGGCGGCGCGGCCCTTGCCGAATGTATAGCCGGTCTCGACGGCTTTCCTGCCGAACTTGTCGCGCAGCGTGTCCATCGCGCTTTCGGCAAGCGCGCGCTTGCGCGACTGCACGTCGACCAGATCCGGCGGATCGGCCTTTTCGTCGTCGGAGAGGTCGCTGACGCCGATGCCGAGCAGGCGGAACTTTGTGCCGTCGGCCTCGCGGCGCAACAGGTCGAGCCCGGTCTGGAAAATGCGGTCGGCCAGGCGCGTCGGGTCGCCGAGCTGGCGGTTGCGGGTCCGGGTCTTGAAATCCTGCGTCTTCAGCTTCAGCACCACGGTGCGGCCGGCGATGCCGGATTTCTTCAGCCGCGCCGAGACCTTTTCCGACAGCCCGCGCAGCACCGGCACCAGCTCCGCCAAGGCGGCGATGTCGTTGTCGAAGGTGGTTTCGGCCGAGACGCTCTTGGCGTCGCCTTCGGGATCGACCGTGCGGTCGTCCTCGCCGCGCGACAGGCGGTAGAGCCGGTCGCCCATCACGCCATAGCGGCGCATCAGGTCGCCGCGCTCCATGCGCTGCAGCTGCCCGATCATGCGGATGCCGTCGCGCTCCAGTGTCGCGGCCAGCGCCTTGCCGACACCCCAGATCATCGTCACCGGCTGCGCGGCGAGGAAGCTTGGCGCCTCGGCTTCGCCGATCACGGAAAATCCGCGCGGCTTGCGAAAGTCCGAGGCAATTTTCGCCAGGAACTTGCAGTAGGAGAGGCCGGCCGAAACGGTGATGCCGAGCTCCTTTTCGACCGTCTGCGCGAAGCGCCCCAGCACCAGCGCCGCCGGCATGCCGTGCAGCCGCTCGGTACCGGCGAGGTCGAGAAAGGCCTCGTCGATCGACAGCGGCTCGACCTGCGGCGTCAACGCCTGCATCAACGCCCGCACCTGGCGGCCGACGCCGACATATTTTTCCATGTTGGGCGGGATCACCACCGCTTCGGGGCACAGTTCGAGCGCCTTGAACATCGGCATGGCCGAGCGGACGCCTTGGATGCGGGCGATATAGCAGGCGGTGGAAACGACGCCGCGCCGGCCGCCGCCGATGATGACCGGCCTGTCCTTCAGCGCCGGGTTGTCGCGCTTTTCGACCGCCGCGTAGAAGGCGTCGCAATCGATGTGGGCGATCCGCAGCCGGTAGAGCTCGGCGTGACGGACGAGGCGCGGGCTGCCGCAGCGATCGCAGCGACGCGTCTCGCCGCGCTGGAAAGCCAGGCAGTCACGGCAAAAACCGTGTTCGGGATTGTTGACAGGAGCCGCCATCGCTGCGAACATAAAGAGAACAAATGCAATGGTACGACAGCGCAAGGCTGGCAACAAGCTTGGCCTGGGGAGAACGCATGAGCACGACCATAGCACCGCTGACTCCTGAACGCTGGCCCGATTTCGAGGACCTGTTCGGCAAGCAGGGCGCCTGCTACGGCTGCTGGTGCACGCATTTCCGGTTGTCGCCGGCGGAGCGCCGCGCCAGCGACAAGGAGCGCAACAAGGATCTCATCAAGGCGCGAATCGAAACGGGCCCGCCGCCGGGACTCTTGGCGCTCGAGGACGGCAAGGCCGTCGGCTGGATGCAGATCGGCCCGCGCGCCGATGTGCCTGAGTGGAACAATCAGGGCAGGGGCTCGGCGCCGGTCGATCCGGCCGATGCCGGCGACCCGAATGTCTGGGCGATCTCCTGCTTCTTCATCCGCGCCAGGGCGAGGGGCCGGGGCATCACGCATCGCCTTGTCGAGGGCGGCATCGCCTTCGCCCGCGAGAATAGAGCGAGGCTGCTGGAAGCCTGCCCGATCGACCTGTCGCGCGATTCGCGCTCGATCGGGCTTTTCGTCGGCTCGTCGCGGGTATTCGAGAAGGCCGGCTTCGAGAGGCTGGTGGAGCGCAAGCCCGGCCGGCCGCTAATGCGCCTGGTGCTTTAGGCGCTAATGCGTCTGGTGCTTTAGCCGGATGCGCTTTTGGCCTACAGTCGGCGTCTTGCGGCTGTTACGCTTCTTGCCTACCAGAAGCATGAATATTTCGTCTTCCGAAATCACGGAGAACTGACGTGAAGCGTATTTTGCCATTTGCCTTTGCCCTCGCGCTCAGCGCGCCGGCTTTTGCCCAGACCGTCGACAATCAAGGCGCCAAAGATCTTTCCGACAATCTGGCGCGCTATTTCGGCAAGCAGGCGTTCGACAAGGGCGTGCTCAAGGTTTCGGTCGAGGGCGACGCCTACAAGATCGCGCTTGACGTCAAGGCGCTCGTCAATGCGCTGCCGGAACAGAAGCTCCTGAAATTCGACCTGGCGCCATACGCGCTGATGGTGAAGCCGCGCAGCGACGGGTCCTGGGACGTCTCGTCGAATTTCTCGCAAGGCGCATCCTTCGAGTTCGAAGGACCGGAAGGCCGTCAGAGCATGGAGTTCACGATCAAGGACGGCAAGCTGACCAGCGTCTACGATCCGGCTCTTGCCGCCTTCACCAGCGCGACCAGCTCATTGGCCGGAATGACCATGACGTCCCGGCAAGCCAAGCAGCAGGCAGATGTCTCGACCGGCGCCGGCACCGCCAACGTTACCGCGACCAAATCCGCCAATGGCGGCGTCGACTTCACGGCTACGCAGAAAGTCTCGGATTTCGTCGAGATGATCAAGGTGAACGACCCCGACAGCGGGATGAACTTTCCGCTCACCTTGAAGACGCCGGAACTTTCGGTCGACGCACACGGCAAAGGCGTGCGGACGAAGCCGCTGCTCGACCTGCTTGCCTTTGCCGTGGCCAATGAAGACGAAGCCAAGCTCAAGGCCAGCCAGGCCGAGCTCAAATCGTTGATGCTGGCCGCGCTGCCCATCTGGGAAAGGGTCGACGGCAATTACGGCTTCAAGAATTTCGAGGTGGACAGCCCGGTCGGCAAGTTCGGCGCCACGCAGTTCAGCACCGCATTCGGCATGGACGGCGTCTCCCAGAACGGCAAGGTCGATTACGCGATCAAGGCTGCCGGCCTGACGATCCCGCATCAGACCCTGCCGGAATGGACCACCCCATTGCTGCCCACGGACATCGACCTGAATTTCGGCGGCGCGAATATCGATCTCGATACAATGGCGAAAAAGGCGATCGAAGCCTTTGATCTCAATAAGAATCCGCCGCTGTCGGACGAATTCGGCAAAGCTTTGGTCGCTGATTTCAAGGCCAAGAATCCGAAGGTCGTGATCGGGCACAGCACGGTGAAGAACGGCAATATCGAGGTTGCGCTGGAAGGCGAGATGACCTTTCCCGGCGAGAAACCCGATGCGACCGTGACCGTCGATGTCGCCGGCTATGACAAGATCGTCGATGCCTTGAAGGAAGCCGCCAAAAGCGATGAGCAGATGGCGCAGGCCTTCCCATTTGCGTTGGCCGTCAAAGGTTTTGGCAAGACGCTGCCGGACGGCCGGCTGGAGTGGATGATCAACACCAAGGCCGATGGATCAGTCACGGTCAACGGCGCCATGCTGAAGGGACCGGACGCCGCCCAGGACGACAGCGCGGGCCAGGATGACAACTCAGGCGATGACGGCGCGGACGGAACGGATGATTCCACCGGCGGCGATGATTCGGACGGCGGTGACAATGGCGGGGCCGGAGCGAAGCTGAAGCCCTGAGCACTTGGCTTAAAGCCCGAGCGCGGCTGCGATCTTTGGCGCCGCATCGCGCCAGTCGTCGACCGAGATGATGTCTTCCGGCGTCGGCGGCAGGAAGGCGCGCAGCGAGTTGTCAGCCATCAAATGGAAGAGGTGGGCATCGGCCACGGAATTGCGCGCCGAAACCAGGTTGGAAGGCTGGTCGTCGACGAAGGCGACGGGCCGGCCCTTGACGTCGCGCAGTTTCGCGATGGCAGGTCCCTTGGCCATTTCCGTCGTCAGCAGCGGATAATTGAGTCCCAGCGCATCGAGATGCGCGCGGCGCACGGCGCGGTGCTTGTGCGGCATGGCGGTCAGCAGGACGATCTCGGCGCTTCGGCCGAGCGTCGCCAGCGCGTCCGCCGCGCCCTCTGCGATGCTTTGCCAATCCGCCTGGGCGTCGAAGAAATCGCCGAGCAGCGCCGTCACTTCCGGCTGCTCGATCAGCCGCCCGCTCGCCGTCTCGGCGATGTTGCCGGTGAGGCGGAAGGAAGCCAGCGTCAGCCTGAAGCCGCGCGACTTCAGGAAATGCGGGAAGGGCCGGACGAATTCGAGCACGACATCGTCGACATCGAGCACCAGCAGCGGCCGGTCATCGGCGGCAAGCTCTTCGATCTGCCGCGCCGTCTCGGGATCGTCGCTCATGTCGAGCGCTCGTGATCGTCGTTGCCCAGCGGAAGGGCGCGCAGCGCCTTGCCGACGGCGGCTGGCGGCGTGCCGGTTTCCTCGGCGAAGCGCAGAAGCGTCGGCTCGTGCGCCAGGATGAATTGCAGAACGCCGGCAAGGAAGCCCGGCTCAGCTGCGGCCCTGCGGATCGAGTTCGCCTCGATGCCGGTGATCGCCAGGAAGCGGGGCAGAAGCTCCGGGTCGGCGGCGACGAAGGCCAGGGCCTTGACGGCAATGGTTTCCGCTTCCTCGCGCATTGACGCTGCGTTCGCCATCGTTACCTTTGCAATGGTGGATTTTTTCGAGTCTCCTTCCGCAGTAACGGCAAGCGTCGCTTGCGGCAAGCCTCCGCTCTTTCCCATGCAACGTCCGAAGGTGGAATTGGTGCAGCTTTCCAACCTCCGGTTTCCGTTTCGTCAATCATATTGGGCTAGAGTGGAAATGGGTTGGGTGCGGTCCGAAGGGGACGCATTGCGACGGCCTTCGGCTTCGAGGGCGGTCGGGACGGGAAACTGATGGCTAAGAAGGTGATGATCGTCGAGGACAATGAGCTTAACATGAAGCTCTTTCGGGACCTCATCGAAGCCAGCGGTTACGACACGGTTCGCACGCGCAATGGCCTGGAGGCGCTCGATCTCGCGCGCCAGCACCGGCCGGACCTCATCCTGATGGACATCCAGCTGCCGGAAGTGTCCGGCCTGGAAGTGACCAAATGGCTGAAGGAAGACGACGAATTGCATTCGATCCCCGTCATCGCCGTCACCGCCTTCGCCATGAAGGGCGATGAGGAGCGCATCCGCCAGGGCGGCTGCGAGGCCTATATTTCCAAGCCGATCTCGGTGCCGCGCTTCATCGAGACGATCAAATCCTATCTGGGCGACGCCTGATGCCCGAGACCAGCAGAACCGGAGTTTTGAGATGACTGCGCGGATCCTCGTCGTCGACGATATCCCCGCCAATGTGCGGCTGCTGGAAGTTCGGCTGCTTGCCGAGTATTTCGAGGTACTGACGGCCAATAACGGCCCGGATGCGATCGAGACCTGCGAGAACGGCAAGGTCGACGTCGTGCTGCTCGATGTGATGATGCCGGACATGGACGGGTTCGAGGTCTGCAAGCGCCTGAAGAGTGATCCGGCGACCTCGCATATCCCTGTCGTCATGATCACGGCGCTCGACCAAGTGTCGGACCGGGTGCGCGGCCTCGAGGCGGGCGCTGACGATTTCCTGACCAAGCCGGTCAACGACCTGCAGCTGATGACACGCGTCAAGAGCCTGGTCAGGCTGAAGTCGCTGACCGACGAGCTCAGGCTGCGCGCCTCGACCACGCGCAATATCGGCATCGAGGAGCTTCTGAGCCGCGATTTCGCGACCGAAGACGCCAAGCCGCGGGTGCTTCTCATCGATGAGCGCAAAACTTCCGTCGAACGCATCCAGAAGATGCTGCGCAACAGCGCCGAGCTCGATGTCGCGACCGACCCGAATGCGGGATTCTTCCAGGCGGCCGAGACGGCGTATGAATGCGTGCTGATCTCGACTGCCTTCTCCGACTTCGATGCGCTGAGACTCTGCTCGCAGCTGCGTTCGCTCGACCGCACCCGCTTCCTGCCGATCATGCTGCTCGCCGACGAGGGCGAGGAGGGCCGCATCCTGCGTGGCCTGGAACTTGGCATCAATGACTACCTGATCCGGCCGATCGACCAGCACGAGCTGACGGCGCGCCTGCGCACACAGGTGCGGCGCAAGCGCTACAACGACCAATTGCGCGCCAGCGTCGCGCAGACGATCGAGATGGCGGTGATCGACGGGCTGACCGGGCTGCACAACCGCCGCTACCTCGACAGCCATCTGCAGACGCTGTTCGATCGCGCCGTGGCGCGGCGGCGGCCCCTGTCGGTGATGATCACCGATCTCGATCGCTTCAAGTCGATCAACGATACCCATGGCCATGACGGCGGTGACGACGTTCTGCGCGAGTTCGCCCGGCGGCTGCGCAAGAATGTGCGCGGCATCGATCTCGCCTGCCGCTTTGGCGGCGAGGAGTTCGTCGTGGTTATGCCTGACACCGACGGCGCGGTCGCCGAGAAGGTTGCCGAACGCATTCGCGCCGAGATCGCGCAAGCGCCTTTTGCCATCGGTGCCGACGGCAAGGCGATCGAGGTCACGGTCAGCGTCGGCGTGTCCTCGCTTCTGAAAGGGACCGACAGCGTCGCCGCCCTGATGAAGCGCGCCGACCTTGCGCTCTATGAGGCCAAAAGCGGCGGCCGCAACAGGGTGGTCGCCAAGGCTGCCTGAAAACACGTCGCGATCTTTCAGACCCCGCACGCGCCGGTCTTTATCCCGAAACCGGTTTCCAGTTTCGGGAGACATGCTCGGCAAAAAGGCGACGATTCTCGGCCGTCCCAACAGGGTTACGAATTTACCTTAACCCAAGCGATTCGTGAGCGGTGGTTAAGAAATGGTTGATTTTTATAAGGTCTTGCGCAAATCTGCGACGCATAGACAGAAGACGAGGCCGGCGCGAGGGTAGAGTAGCCGGCTCGATCCAAAAATACCCCATGATGCTCAGGTCCGCCGCATCTCCTGGGTCCGTGGGGTCGGCCGGCCGGCGCTGGCACATAGTGGCCTCCTCGTACCGCTGCCAACCGCCGACCGGCCCCCTTTTCTCAAAAACCGACATCGGAACCCCGTGCTTGATCGTGGCACGGCTCCTTTGTCGTACGGGCGACCTAAAACAAAAACGCCGCCCTCTGGGCGGCGTTTTTGGTTTCTCAGGATAACCAGATTACTTGATCTTGGTTTCCTTGAACTCGACGTGCTTCTTGGCGACCGGATCGTACTTGCGGAACGAGAGCTTGTCCGTCTTGGTACGGCTGTTCTTGCTGGTGACGTAGAAGAACCCGGTGTCGGCGGTCGACAGAAGCTTGATCTTGATGTTTGCGGCTTTGGCCATGATTTTCGTCCGTTAATGTTCGTGGAGTTTTGGCCGCTGAAGCACGGGGAAACACCCGGACGCGGGAAACTTGGCGCGACACATAAAGAACGCGCCCGGAAAGTCAAGCCCGAGCGCCCTCCGAGCCCGCGAGCGTCCGAGGATCGTTCCGGATACGACGATGAGTCACGGCTCATGGAAGGATGGATGGCTGGTCGATCACCCAGAGCCATGTGCCGTCGCCTTGCCGGCGAGCAATTTCCACAGTCACCGTGCCATTGGGAAGGCGCGTGGAGGTGAGAGCCAAATCTCCGTTGATCATAGCCGGACGCTGATCTCCAAGTTCAAACTTTGGCCCCGCCATCACCAACTTGGCGTAGAACGCGCGGATGGCGTCCCTGCCGCGCGCCAACTGCCCGCTGCCGATATCGAGGATGGCATCGGGCGCGTAGAGAGCGGCCATTCCTTCAGCGTCTCCCGCCTGCTGGCGAGCAACCAAAAGCCGCGCCAGGTCCTGAGGATCGCGTGCGGGCATGCGGGTTGCGTCGTCATTCATCGGCGATTTCCAAACGCTGCAAGGCTCCGGCGTTACTCCGCCGCAACCGATTCCGGGCGTGGCGCCTTGCCGAGTCGATCCTCACCCGCCTTTTTCCAGTCGCCCGTGGTGTTCCACCAGCGGTTGGGATTGGCACGGTCGTCAAGACCCTTGGAACGGCTGGCGAGCAGCGGTTGGATGCGGATGACGGGCTCCTGATAGGAATGGGCCTGGAATATCGCCTCGACGACACGAGCGGCGAGCACCTGGTCATCGGCGATCTCGAACGACACTTCGACGGTGCCGGGTCGCCGGCGCAGTTCGGTCTCAGCGCCGGCCGCGGCGCCTTCGAGCGGCCGGTAATGCTCGATGCCTTGCGCCGATTGATAGGCGTTGGCGTCATACTTGCCCATGCGCAGCGGCGTGATCGCCACCACGGCCTCCATGATGCGCTCGACATCGGCGGCCGGCGCCTGGAATGTGACGAGCAGAAGCAGTTCCATCCTGAGGGATCTGGTTTCAAAGCCGCTGTCGACCATCGCAATTCTCCTACCTCGCGTCGGAGGCAGGTTATAGCAGGGGTGCTGCTGACACGGTGATGTCAGGATGCCCGACGCTTCAGCGGCATTGCCTAGAGAATCTTGCGCACCAGCCTGACCAGGATCAGAGCCATGTAGGCGGCGAAGAAAAAGGCCAGCGACCAGCCAAAGCCGGATGGGCCAAAGGCATCCATGCCGATGCCGATCGCCTGCGGACCCAGCACCATGCCGACGCCATAGCAAAGCACGAAGGCAGCATTGGCGGATGCCAGTTCGTGGCCGGACAGCTGCGAGCCGAGATGGGCAAGGCCGATCGTGTACATGGCGGCGACGACGCCGCCCCAGACGAACAGAAGGGCCGCCATCAGATGCCAGTTCTGCGCGAAGAACGGCATGAAGACGGTGCCGATGAGCCCGACCGTGGCGCAGGCCAGCAGCAGGTAGCGGCGGTCCGAGACACGATCGCTGATCATGCCGATCGGGATCTGCAGCAGCACATTGCCGAGCCCGATCATTGTCAGGAGCAGCGCGGCGTCGGCTTCCGAATAGCCGATACGGCTGCCATAGACGGGGAAGAGCGAGAAACCGCCGGTCTCGACGGCGCCGAAAACAAGCACGGCGAAGGTCGCGGTCGGCACCAGCCAGATATAGCGCAGGAAGTGGCTGGTCTCGCTGTCGGCGACGATGGTCGGGCTCTCGTTGCGGGCGGCCAGCACCGGAATGGCAGCAAGCGTCACCAGCGCTATGGTGACGCCGAACGGCAGGAAGCCCGTGCTGCCGAGATGGGCGAACAGCCATGGTCCGGCGGCGAAGCCGAGCGACAGCACGGTGGCGTAGATGCCAAGCACAAGGCCGCGCCGGTTCGGCGGGGCGGAGGTGCTGATCCAGAATTCCGACAGGATGAACAATACCGTCAGCGAAATATGCAGGGCGACGCGGAGCGGAAACCACATCCAGAATTCCGGCGCGAAATGGAAGCCGACGAAGGCGAGCGCGCCGATGGCAATCATCAACAGCATGGTCCAGGCGACGCCTAGCCGCATGGCAAGCGGGGTAGCGAGCGGCGCGCCGGCAATCGAGGCGAGACCGGCGACAGCGGTGTTGAGACCGATCATCGAAGCGGAATGGCCGCGACTTTCCAGAATGACGCTGAGCAACGGCATGCCTAGACCGATGGCGATGCCGACGACGCTGATCGAGGAGATCGCCGCGACCATCGGCAGCCAGTGTACGCGTTCGTCGCCCTGTTGTTGGGTATCGACCGTCATGAGATCAAAATGCTCTGCTTCTAAAGGACTTCGCGGACGAAGCGGTTGCGGACGAGCCGGAAGAACGGCACGGCGCCCCCCGGCCGCAGCAATGGATCTTCGGCAAGCCGACTTTCCAGTTCTTCCAGGATCATGCCGGTGATGTCGGGGATGTCGGCCTTGCGGGCATCGGCAAGCGGCAGCCAGACAAGTTCTTCGAGTTCGTTCGTCGGACCGCCGCCGGGCAATTCCACGGCAACGTCGTGGCGCCAGGCGCTGAAAAAACGCGTGTCGAAACGGCGCACGCGATTGGGCGGAGTGATGGCGCGGGCGACGAAGCGGAGCACGTCCAGCGAGGGGACCACGCCATGTTCGGCGAAACCCTGCCAGTCGCGCTTTGCGGTCGAGAAGGCGCCCTTGCGGCCGATCAGCAGGCCGGCTTCCTCATAGGTCTCGCGAATCGCCGACAGGGCGATTGCGCGGGCCCGCGCCGCGCTCGCGCCGCCGGGGCCTGCGGCCAGCTTGCCTTCTTCTTCACCCCGCAGAGGGGCAGCGACGGGAACGCGGCTGTCGGCGGGATCGGTGCGGCCGCCGGGGAAGACGAATTTTCCGGGCATGAAGGCGTGCCCGGCATGGCGCCGGCCCATCAGCACCAGAACGTCCTTGCCGCGGCGATCGAGCAGAATGAGGGTCGCGGCGTCACGCGGACGCAACGCCCGGCCGCTGCGTACGGCCAGGCCCTTATCGAGCTTGTCGACATCCGCCTTGGTCATTCCTTCCATGCGCTCGACCTAGCGGAAACTTCCTTGATGCGAAAGTGGCTTGCGCGTCGCGGCCTTTGCACCAGGGCCGACCGCTGTGCGACCTGGCTTATCAATGGCTCTCGAATTCGTCCTTCTCGTCGCCGAAGCCGTGCATATAAAGCGCCCATTGCAGGCCGATGACAGCGCCCTTGACCGGCTGCAGCAGTGCGACGGCCAGAATAATGGTCAGCGGAACCCAGATCAGCGCGTGCTGCCAGGTCGACAGTGTGGTGGTCGCCTCAACCGCCATGAAGGAGCCGACCACGATGTGGCCGACGATGACGATGACGAGATAGGCAGGCAGGTCGTCGGCGCGATGGTGGTGCAGCTCCTCGCCGCAGACCTCGCACTTGTCCACGGGCTTCACGAAAGCGCGGAACAGCTTTCCCTTGCCGCAATGCGGGCAGCGGCCGAGTATCCCGCGCTTGATCGCCGTCCACAGCGGACGCGCGACGCGGCCCGAATGATGCTCGCCGCCGAAAACCTGTTCTTCCACTTGGAAGTTACCTGGCATTATCGTCTCCTGCCGCGCGGTCCCGAACGCGATTGCGACGCGCGGGCGCGGCCCTTGGCCTTGTGGAACGACCGCCTCGAGCCGGGCAGAGGCTTCGGGTCGGTCAGCATCTCGAAACGCATCGCACCGGCCATTGGCGCGACCTCGACCAGCCGGACTTCGACGCGATCGGCAAGCTGATAGCCCTTGCCGGTGCGTTCCCCGAACAGCGATCGGGCGGTTTCGTCGTAGATATAGTAGTCGCCGCCCAGAGTTGACACCGGGATAAAGCCGTCGGCGCCATACTGCGGCAATTGGACAAAGAGTCCCGCCTTGGTGACGCCGGAGATGCGCGCGTCGAACGTGTCGTTGACGCGCTCGGCGAGATAAGCGGCTATCAGCCGGTCGACCGTATCGCGCTCGGCCGCCATGGCGCGTCGCTCGGTCGCCGAGATCAGCGCGGCGACCTCTTCCAGCCGGTCCGCCTCCTGCTGCGCCAGGCCGCCGGGCCCGAGGCCAAGCGCCGCGATCAGTCCACGGTGCACGATCAGATCGGCGTAGCGGCGGATCGGCGAGGTGAAATGGGCGTAGCGCCTGAGGTTGAGGCCGAAATGGCCGATGTTCTTCGGCGAGTACTCCGCCTGGCTCTGCGAGCGCAGCACCACTTCGTTGACCAGCGCCTCGTTGTCGGCGCCGCGCACCCGCTCCAGAATGCCGTTGAACTGGCTCGGCCGCATCTGCGCGCCGCGCGCCAACGACAGGCTGAGCGTTGCCAGGAACTCGCGCAACGATTCCTGCTTGGCGAGCGACGGCGCGTCATGGATGCGGTAGACGAGCGGCTCTTTCTTGCCCTCCAATGTCTCGGCGGCCGCGACATTGGCCTGGATCATGAATTCCTCAATGAGCTTATGCGCGTCGAGGCGCTCCGGCACGACGACGCGGTCGACCGTGCCGTCGGGCTTCAGCAGGATCTTGCGCTCGAGCAGGTCGAGCTCAAGCGGCTGGCGGGACTGGCGGCCGCGCCTGAGCACGGCGTAGGCGTCCCATAGCGGCTTCAAAGCGCTGTCGAGGATCGGCCGTGTCTTGTCGTCGGGCGCGCCGTCGATCGCGGCCTGCGCCTGCGGGTAGGCGAGCTTGGCGGCCGACTTCATCATGACGCGGTGGAAGGAATGCCTGAGCTTGCGGCCTTCCGAGGAGAAGGTCATGTGCACGGCGATTGCCGGCCTGTCTTCGCCCTCGCGCAGCGAGCAGAGATCGTTGGAGATGCGTTCAGGAAGCATGGGCACGACGCGGTCCGGAAAATAGACCGAATTGCCGCGCTTCAGGGCTTCGCGGTCGAGCGGCGTGCCGTAGCGAACATAGGTTGCGACATCGGCGATCGCCACGGTGATGACAACGCCGCCGGGATTCTTCTCGTCCGTGTCGGGCGTGGCGAAGACCGCGTCGTCATGGTCCTTGGCATCGGCCGGATCGATGGTCACCAGCGGCAGACTGCGCCAGTCCTCGCGCTGATCGAGCGTCGCCGGCTTTACCGCTTCCGCCTCGGCAATCACGTCCGCAGGAAAGACATGGGGGATGTCGTGGGCGTGGATGGCGATCATCGAGACCGCCTTCTCGCTGCTCAGCGAGCCCAGCACCGCCAGCACCTTTGCCCGGGGCAGTCCGTAACGGGATGCCCGCGCCGGCTCCACCTCCACCAGATCGCCATTCCTGGCGCCGTTCTGGAATTCCTTGTCGACGATCAGTTCCGGCTGGCGCCGTTCGACCGGCTCGATGCGGAACGTCCCATCCTTCAGCACGCGGAAGACGCCGAGCACGGCGTCGCTGCGCTTCTCGAAGATCTTCATCACCCGCCCGGTATAGGCAGGGCCTGACGGATCGTCGGTCGGGAAAGTCTTGGCAAGCACACGGTCGCCAATGCCGGGGACCGGGCCTCCGGCGGCGCGCGAGATGCGGATGGCGATGACGGGGGGCGAGCCGGCGCCGGTATATTCGCTCGGATTCGCCAGAAGCACGCCGTCATCGTCGCGGCCAAAAATGTCGAGCACCGCGACATGAGGCACGGCGCCCGCGCGGGTGAGGCGCTTGCGCTCCTTGTTGAGGAGGCCTTCATCCTGAAGGTCTCGCAACAGGTCTTTCAGCCAAATGCGGTCCTCGCCGCGCAGCGCGAAGGCCTTGGCGATCTCGCGCTTTCCGGAGCGATCGGGATTTTCGGCGATGTAGCGCAGGACCTCGTCACGCGACGGACGATAGTCGTCCTTGACCTTGGCCCTGGTATCGGCGTTGCGCGGATCGCCGTGGCTTCTTCCGGAGATCCTGCGCGCCACGTCCTGCTATCCCTTCTTCGCCGCCCGGCGGAAGGGCTTTTTGCCGCCTCCGCCCTTGGCTTCCTTCTCGGCAATCAGGGCGAGCGCTTCTTCCATCGTCACCGATTGCGGATCCTTGCCCTTTGGCAGCGTCGCATTGACCTTGCCATAGTTGACGTACGGACCATATTTGCCGTCGCGAACGACGATCTTGCCGCCGCCGCCGGGATGGTCGCCCAATTCCTTGAGCGCCGCCGGCGTGGCGCCGTTGCGGCCACCCTTGCCCTTCTGCTGCTTCTCGGCGATCACCGAAACGGCGCGGTTCAGGCCGATCGAGAACACGTCCTCGATGCTTTCCAGATTGGCATAGGTGCCGTCATGCAGCACGAACGGGCCGTAGCGTCCGAGGCCGGCCGAGATCATCTTGCCGGTTTCGGGATGTTTTCCCACATCGCGCGGCAGACCCAGCAGCGCCAGCGCCTTCTCGTGGTCGATCGAGTCGGGCGTCCAGCCCTTGGGCAGGCTGGAGCGCTTGGCCTCCTTGCCTTCGCCGCGCTGGATATAGGGGCCGAAACGGCCGCTGCGCAGCGTAATTTCCTCGGCGGTGTAAGGATCCTTGCCGAGCAGCTTGACGCCGTCCTCGCCATTGCCGTTCTCGCCATTGGGATTGGCGGCGTCGCCGAGCTGGCGGGTGTAGGAGCATTCGGGGTAGTTCGAGCAACCGACGAAGGCGCCGAACTTGCCGAGCTTCAGCGACAGATTGCCGGTGCCGCATTTCGGGCAGATGCGCGGATTGGAGCCGTCCTCGCGCTCCGGGAAGACCAGCGGCGCGAGTTCTTCGTTGAGCGCATCGAGCACGTCCGTGACGCGCAGTTCCTTGATGTCGTTGACGGCGCCGGAGAAATCCTTCCAGAAGTCGCGCAGGACGTCCTTCCAGGCGAGCTTGCCATCGGAAATCTCGTCTAGCTTCTCCTCGAGCGAAGCGGTGAAGTCATATTCGACGTAACGCTCGAAGAAGCTTTCGAGGAAGGCCGACAGCAGCCGGCCCTTTGCCTGCGGCACCAGCCGGCGTCTGTCGATGGTGACGTAGTCGCGGTCCTCGAGCGTCTTCAGGATCGCGGTGTAGGTCGATGGCCGGCCGATGCCGAGCTCTTCCAGCTTCTTGATCAGCGACGCCTCGGAATAGCGCGGCGGCGGCTCGGTGGTGTGCTGGGTGGCGTTGATCGCCTGGCGGGCGAGCTGCTCGCCGGAGCGGATCTCGGGCAGGCGGCGGCTCTCCTCGTCCTCCGCGTCCTCGTCCTTCTGGTCGGTATAGGCGGCGATGAAGCCGTCGAAGCGGATAACCGAACCGACGGCGCGCAGCTCGGCAGCACGAGCGCCGTTGACGGCTTCGATCTCGACCGTGGTGCGTTCGATCTCGGCCGGCTGCATCTGGCTGGCGATGGCACGCTTCCAAATCAGCTCGTAGAGGCGCGCCTGGTCGGCGTCGAGATACTGCCTGACCGACTGAGGCGTGCGCCCGAAATCGGTCGGGCGGATCGCCTCATGCGCTTCCTGGGCGTTCTTCGCCTTGGTGGTGTAGAAACGCGGCTTCTCCGGCAGGTATTTCGCGCCGAACTCGCTGACTATGGCGCTGCGGGCAGCCTCGATCGCCTCAGGCGCCATTTGCACGCCGTCGGTACGCATATAGGTGATGAGGCCGGCGGTCTCGCCGCCGATGTCCATGCCTTCATAGAGCTTCTGCGCGACCTGCATGGTTCGCGTGGCCGAGAAACCGAGGCCTGACGAGGCGGCCTGCTGTAGCGTCGAGGTGGTGAAGGGCGGGCCGGGATTGCGCTTGGTGGGCTTGGCCTCGACCGACAATGCCTTGAAGGTCGCGCCTTCGAGCATCGCCTTGATGTCGTCGGCCTGCGCCTTGTTGGCGATGTCGAGTTTTTGCAGCTTCTTGCCTGCAAACGCGGTCAGCCGCGCCTCGAAACTGTCGTTGCGCGGCGTGCCGAGGATGGCTGCGATCTGCCAGTATTCCTCGCGGATGAAGCGCTCGATCTCGGATTCGCGGTCGCAGACGAGGCGCAACGCCACCGACTGCACACGGCCGGCGGAGCGGGCGCCAGGCAGCTTGCGCCACAGCACCGGCGAAAGCGTGAAGCCGACGAGATAATCGAGCGCGCGGCGGGCCAGATAGGCGTCGACAAGCGGCGCGTCGATCTGGCGCGGATTGGCCATGGCATCGAGCACCGAGGCCTTGGTGATGGCGTTGAAGACGACGCGGCTGACCGGCTTGTCCTTCAGCGCGCGCTTCTGCTTCAGGACTTCGAGCACGTGCCAGGAAATCGCCTCGCCCTCGCGATCCGGGTCGGTGGCGAGGATCAGCCCATCGGCATCCTTGACCGCCTTGGCGATGTCGGCGAGGCGCTTGCCCGACGCGGTGTCGACGGACCAGGACATGGCGAAGTCCTCGTCAGGGCGCACCGAGCCATCCTTGGCCGGCAGATCGCGGACATGGCCAAACGAGGCCAGAACCTTATAGTTCTTGCCTAGATATTTGTTGATTGTCTTCGCCTTGGCCGGCGATTCGACGACGACGACGTCCATGAGGTCTCTTAATCAGCTGTGAGGTTGCGGAAGAACTCCGCGACGCGCGACGAAATCCCACTCTTTTCGTCGCTCACATGGCCGTGCTTTTGCGATCGGTCAAGGGGAAGCCGCCAATTTGGGAAGCGGCCGCTGGCAATACACTCTTAGAGTGTATGGCAAAGATCACATTTTTGGGGATGGAGGCATGCACGTCTCGAACCGGGCGGACGACCGGTAAAAGACGACCGGCTGCCGGATCAAGAAAGCCGGCAGCCGGAGCATTCAACAGCGTTGCCTCAGTCGGCCTTGACCACGTGCCAGGCGCCGGCGACGCCTTCGCCGGTCATGTCGCCGGCCTTCTCGTCCTTGACGAAGGTATAGACCGGCTTGCCGTCATAGGCCCACATCTTGCTGCCGTCGGTGCGGTCGACGATCGTCCATTCATCGTCAGCCTTGGCCCCGGCCTCGGCCTTCAGCGGCGGCCAGTTGGCGGCGCAATTGTCGTAGCAATTGGACTTGCCCTTCTCGTCCTTATCGAAGGTATAGAGCGTCATGCCCTTGGCGTCGGTATAGATCTTGGTGCCGCTGACTTCGGCTTCCTTCCAGGCTTCGGCGGCCTGGGATGCGGCGGTGCCCAGCAGTAGCGCGGCAAAGCCGAGTGCGATTGCTTTCACGGTAGTCTCCCTGAAACAAGCGCGCGGCAGTCGCGCGCTTGTTCGGTCAACGCGTTGGGATGCCTGTTTCTTCCTGAGGCGAAGCGGCGACGTGCCACACAATGGTGATTGGCACGGGCGTGCCCGCATCGCTATATCGACGCCAGCACAATCGGGACTCATTGAATGGCATTGGACATCGGCTATGTCAGCGCGGTCGGGGCAGGGGCGATCTCGTTCCTGTCGCCTTGCGTGCTGCCGCTGGTGCCGCCCTATCTTTGCTACATGGCCGGCGTTTCGGTCGACGATTTCCGTGGCAATCAAAGCGTGACGGCAAAGGAAGGCGCGCGCGGCGCGCTGCTTTATGCTTCCGTGGCCTTCGTGCTCGGCTTTTCCACCGTCTTCGTGGCGCTTGGGGCCGGCGCCTCGACCATCGGCCGCCTGCTGCGCGTCTGGCAGGAACCGCTGGCGATGGCGGCGGGCGTGCTGATCATCATCATGGGCCTGAACTTCCTCGGCATCCTGCGCATTCCGCTTTTGTCACGCGAGGCGCGCTTCCAGTCGCAGGGCAAGCCGGCCAGCATGATCGCGGCCTATGTCATGGGGTTGGCCTTCGCCTTCGGCTGGACGCCTTGCATCGGCCCGGTGCTGGGGCCGATCCTGACTTTGGCCGGCGGGCGCGAGACCGTGGGCGAGGGCGCGCTGCTGCTTGCCGCCTATTCGCTCGGCCTCGGCATCCCGTTCCTGATCGCGGCGCTGTTTTCCGGCGCCTTCATGCGCTTCCTCGGCAAATTCCGCGTCCATCTCGGCCGCGTCGAGAAGGCGATCGGCGCGCTGCTGGTCGTCGCCGGCGTGTTTTTCCTCACTGGCGGCGTGCAGAGCGCGTCCTACTGGCTCTTGGAGAATTTCCCGGTTCTGGGAAGGCTGGGATAGGCGCCACCGCCGACCCGGAACGATGGCTGAGAGCCGATGTTACAAGCTTGTACGCAAGCAGTTGCAACGAGGCGGGAATGATAGCCAAGGCGGATGTGCAGACGTTCTTCAAGAGCTATGAGAAGTTCTACAACGATGCGATCGCTGATAACGTCGATATGGACGATGTCGGCGCACTGTATTCGACCGGCTTCGTCTCGGTGACGCCGGCCGGTGTCATGGCGGGCGAGAACGGCCAGCAGCTGAAAGACACCATGAAGAAGGGTTTTGAGGCCTATCGCGCGCTGGGCAGCAAGAGGATGACCTGCAAGGACGTCTCGGTGACCCCAATCGATCAGGACCATTGCGTGGCCAAGGTGCAATGGTCGGGCGAATATGAGCGCAAGGACAAAAGTTCGGTCACCATCGATTTCGAAGTCGACTATCTCGTCGAACGGCGCGATGGCAGCTTAAAGGTGTTCGGCTGGATTTCGGGCGATGAACAGGCGGAGCTCAAGAGGCACGGGCTGCTGTAGCGGCGATTGCGGGATTTTTCCTTGGTAGAGCTACTGATTGAAAGTCAGTTGCTGAACCTATCTCACCGGAATTTAACCGCATTGGTGCAGCATGGCCTGCGCTGCTAGCATGCATTGATTCAAACCTTTTTCATACGGTTGCCCATCCATGAGCCAGAGAACCTGCCTGTCCGTTATCCTCGCCGCCGGCGAAGGCACGCGCATGAAAAGCGCGATGCCCAAGGTGCTGCATGCCATTGCCGGCCTGCCGATGGTGGCGCACGTCGTGAAAGCCGCTGAGGCTGCCGGCGCGACCGGTGTGGCGCTGGTGATCGGCCACGGCACAGACGAGATGCGCAAGGCGGTGCAGAAATTCGCGCCAAAGGCGGAGACCTTCGTGCAGGAGAAGCGGCTCGGCACCGGGCATGCGGTCCTTGCCGCGCGTGAAGCGATATCAAAGGGTTATGACGACATTCTCGTGATGTTCGGCGACACGCCGCTAATCGATGCGCAGGCGCTGGCCGCAGCGCGGCAGAAGCTGGCGGAGGGTGCCGCCGTCGCGGTCATCGGCTTCCGTCCGCCAAGCCCGACCGGCTACGGCCGGTTGATCGAAAAGGGCGGCCGTCTCATCGCCATCCGCGAGGAGAAAGACTGCTCGGAGGAAGAGAAAAAGATCGGCTTCTGCAATGCCGGCATGATGGCGGTTGCGGCCAAGCATGCGCTGCGGCTGCTCGACAAGGTCGGCAACAAGAACGCGAAGGGCGAATTCTACCTCACCGACATCGTCGAGATCGCCGGCGCGGAAGGGCTCGACGTGGTAGCGACGGAAGCGAGTTTCGAAAGCGCGCTCGGCATCAACAACCGGGCCGAGCTCGCCGAGGCGGAAGCCATCTGGCAGGCGCGCCGGCGGCGCGAGGCGATGCTGTCTGGGGTCACGCTGATCGCGCCCGAAACCGTCTATTTCTCGCACGATACCGAGATCGGCACCGATACGATCGTCGAGCCGAATGTCTGGTTCGGGCCGGGCGTTAAGATCGCATCGGGCGCCAAGATCCATGCTTTCAGCCATATCGAGGGCGCAACGATCGCCTCAAATTGCGATGTTGGGCCGTTCGCGCGGCTGCGGCCCGGCGCGGATCTTCGAAACAAGGCAAAGGTCGGCAATTTCTGCGAGGTCAAGCAGGCGACGATCGAGGAGGGTGCCAAGGTCAACCACCTGACCTATATCGGCGATGCGCGCGTGGGTGCGGCAGCCAATATCGGCGCCGGCGCCATCACCTGCAATTATGACGGCTACTCGAAATTCTTCACCGACATCGGCGAGGGGGCCTTTGTCGGTTCGAACTCCTCGCTGGTGGCGCCGGTCTCGATCGGCAAGGGCGGCTATATCGCCTCCGGCAGCGTGATCACCGAAAGCGTGCCCGACGATGCGCTGGCCTTCGGCCGCGCCCGCCAGAAAACGATCCCCGGCAAGGGCAAGGAGTTGCGCGAGCGCTTCGCCTCGGCCGCTGCGGCGAAGAAGAAGGCTGCGGCGGAATAGCGAGCAGGGATTGGGGATCAGGAAGAACAGCGGCAGCGCGAGCCGCGTCTCAAAGCCGGCTTGCGCGATCCAGCGTGGATCTTCATTTGGAGGATGACGCACCGCCGCGGCAAATGATACTCGACACCCCAGCAGCACCTCACAGCGGAGACGAACGGCAATGTGCGTGCACGCATCGGCGCTGAAGCGGCTGAAAAACCGAGCAATTGCGGTAACTGGATCGCAATGGCCCTCTGCCATGGTGGTCTTCAAACAGGATTCCGGTTGACACGGAACGAAACGCAAAGTGACTTTTACGGCAGACCGGCAATCCATAGACAGCGCTGGGTTTTCTGCTGGGAATCGGGGGCAAGCGCCATGTGCGGTATCGTTGGAATCGTTGGCCGAAGCCAAGTCGCGCCGCTCATCGTCGATGCGCTGAAGCGGCTTGAATATCGCGGCTACGACTCGGCCGGCGTCGCCACCATCGAGAGGGGCGAGCTCGGCCGCCGCCGCGCCGAGGGCAAGCTGGTCAATCTCGAGCGCCGGCTGAAGGACGAGCCGCTCGACGGCACGATCGGCATCGGCCACACCCGCTGGGCAACGCATGGCGTGCCCAACGAGACCAATGCGCATCCGCATTTTTCCGAAGGCGTCGCCATCGTCCACAACGGCATTATCGAGAATTTCGCCGAGCTGCGCGACGAGCTCACCCGCGACGGCTACTCATTCTCTTCGCAGACCGACACCGAGGTCGTCGCGCATCTGGTGGCGCGCGAGCTCGCCAAGGGGCTGAAGCCGGTGGAAGCCGCGCATGCGGCGCTGAAGCGGCTTTCCGGCGCCTTTGCCCTGGCGATCATGTTCAAGGGCGACGAGGACCTGATCGTCGGCGCCCGCAACGGCCCGCCTCTGGCGGTCGGCCATGGCGAGGGCGAGATGTTTTTGGGCTCGGACGCCATCGCGCTGGCGCCTTTCACCAATGCGGTCACATATCTGGAAGACGGCGACTGGGCGGTCGTGCGTCGCGAAAGCGTGACCATCTACGACATCGACGGTAGACAAGTCGACCGCAAGCGCCAGCAGTCGCTGTCGACCAGCTTCATGGTCGACAAGGGCAATCGCCGCCATTTCATGGAAAAGGAAATCCATGAGCAGCCCGAGGTGATCTCGCACACGCTGGCGCATTACGTGGATTTCGCATCGGGGGTGTCGAAGCCGCTCGACCTGCCGTTCGACTTCGCCAAGATCGGCCGCCTTGCGCTTTCGGCCTGCGGCACCGCCTATCTCGCCGGGCTTATCTCGAAATACTGGTTCGAGCGCTATGCGCGGCTGCCGATCGACATCGATGTCGCCTCCGAGTTCCGCTATCGCGAGATGCCGCTTTCGGCCAATGACGCGGCGTTCTTCATCTCGCAGTCGGGCGAGACCGCCGACACGCTTGCTTCGCTGCGCTATTGCCGCAAGGCCGGCATGAAAATCGGCGCTGTCGTCAATGTGCGGGAATCGACCATGGCGCGCGAATCAGACGTCGTGCTGCCGACGCTTGCCGGGCCGGAGATCGGTGTCGCCTCGACCAAGGCTTTCACCTGCCAGCTATCCGTCTTGGCTGCGCTCGCGGTCCGCGCGGGCGTGGCGCGCGGCACGATCTCGCCCGATCAGGAAAAGCAGCTGGTGCGCGAGCTTTCCGAGGCGCCGCGCTACGCCACCCAGGTGCTGAAGCTCGACGAGCAGATCGAGCGCATCTCGCGCGAGCTGTCGCGCTACAAGGACGTGCTCTATCTCGGCCGCGACACCAACTTCCCGCTGGCCATGGAAGGGGCGCTGAAACTCAAGGAGATCTCCTATATCCACGCCGAAGGCTATGCCGGCGGCGAGCTGAAGCACGGTCCGATCGCGCTGATCGACGAGAACATGCCGGTGATCGTGATCGCGCCGCATGACCGCATCTTCGAAAAGACCGTGTCGAACATGCAGGAAGTAGCGGCGCGCGGCGGCAAGATCATCCTGATTACCGACAAAAAGGGCGCCGCGCAGGCCGGCATCAAGACGATGGAGACGATCATCCTGCCCGAAGTGCCGGAGATCATCTCGCCTATCATCTATGCGCTGCCGATCCAGATGCTGGCCTATTTCACCGCCGTCTTCATGGGCACCGACGTCGACCAGCCGCGCAATCTGGCGAAATCGGTGACGGTGGAGTAGGTTTCGTTTCCACGATTGATCTGTATCAATTAATGATACATGATCTTGCTGCCGGCTACGTATCAGAGTATGATACGGCACGTGGGGATGGCTGTTGATCGTTTCATTCAAAGGCAAGACGGTCGAAGAGGTAGCGGCTGGCAGGGCACCTAAGGGATTTCCGCCGGATCTGGTCGCCCGGGCTGAAAGGCGGCTCCGGGCGATTGATAATGCCGTCCAACTGAATGACCTTCGGTCGCCACCTGGAAACCATCTGGAGGCTCTGAAGCGGGATCGTGTCGGGCAACATTCCATACGCATCAACGACCAATGGCGCATCTGTTTCAGATGGACAGCCGCCGGAGCCGAAGATGTGGAAATTGTCGACTACCATTGAACGGCACTCGCCCTAACCCTTTGAGGATACGGAGTTATGCTCAAGTTCGCACGCCCCATCCACCCGGGAGAATTCCTGCGTGAGGAGTATCTGGTGCCGCTCGGCATGAGTGCCGGCGTGCTTGCAAAGAAGCTTAATCTTCCGCGCACCCGGATCGAGCGCATCGTCAAGGAGGAAGTCAGTCTTACTCCGGATACGGCGCTTCGCCTCGCCAGGTTCTTCAACACCACGCCCGAGTTCTGGATGAACTTCCAGAAGGCCTACGAGTTGGAGATCGAAGCGAGCAAAATAGCGTCAGAACTCGAGAAGATCGTGCCGCTGGATACAGCGGCCTGACGATCGCTCTTTAAAAACTTCGCAGTTCCAAACCGGCTCGCGGTTCACTAATCTCAGCGTTGCAACCTGCGCCGCGGTGAACCGATGTCCGACGCCCTGAAGACCTCTGGCATGACCCGGCTAAGGAACTATTTCCTGACGGGCTTCATTGTCTGCGCGCCGCTGGCGATCACGGTCTATATCGCCTGGTCGCTGATCGGCTGGGTCGATTCCTGGGTAAAACCCTATATCCCAGCCCGCTACAACCCCGATACCTATCTGCCGTTCCCGGTTCCGGGCTTCGGGCTGATCGTGGCGCTGGTGCTGATCACGCTGATCGGCTTCCTGACGGCGAACATCGTCGGCCGCGCCATCGTCAATTTCGGCGAGCGGCTGCTTGGCCGCATGCCGCTGGTGCGTGGCATCTATGGCTCACTGAAGCAGATTTTCGAGACGGTGCTGTCGAACAAGGGTGACATGTTCCGCCAGGTGGGGCTGGTGGAATATCCGCGCAAAGGCGTCTGGTCGCTGGTCTTCGTCGCCAACGACAAGGAAACGGAGATCAACCAGAAGCTGGATCAGGAAGGCGATCCGCTGATTGCGGTGTTCATGCCCTGCACGCCCAATCCGACCACTGGTTTCCTGATGTATGTGCACAAATCCGAGATCGTGCCGCTCGACATGTCGATCGAGGACGGCGCCAAGCTGATCGTCTCGGCCGGCATGGTGGCGCCGGAGGTCAAGGCCAAGCTGGTGACGCTGAATGGCGAGCCCGTCGAAGGCGGCCTCGCCAACCCGGCGATTGGCGCCGCTCAGCCGGCGCGCAGCAACCGCACCGCCTCGTCGCGGCCGAACAGGTAAAGCAACAGCCGCAGCGCCTCGCCGCGTTCGGACTGCAATTCCGGGTCGCGCGACAGGATCAGGCGCGCGTCGTCACGCGCGGCTTCGAGCAGATCGGCATGGAACTCGAGGCGCGCCACCTGGAAGCCGGGCGTGCCTGATTGGCGGGTGCCCAGCAACTCGCCTTCGCCGCGCAGTTTCAGGTCCTCCTCGGCGATCTTGAAGCCGTCCTCTGTCTCGCGCATCACCGAGAGCCGGCGTTTGGCCGTCTCGCCGAGCGGCTCCTTGTAGAGCAAGACGCAGGAGGAGGGCTTGTCGCCGCGCCCGACCCGGCCGCGCAGCTGGTGCAACTGGGCAAGGCCGAAGCGTTCGGCATGCTCGATCACCATGATCGTGGCGTCGGGCACGTCGACGCCGACCTCTATCACGGTGGTGGCGATCAGGATGCGCGTTTCACCCTGCTTGAAGGCGCGCATCGCCTCGTCTTTCTCCGCACCCTTCATGCGACCGTGCACCAGGCCGATCCGGTCGCCGAAGAGCGGTTTCAGCGAGGCGAAACGATCTTCCGCCGACATCAGCTTGATCTCTTCGGATTCCTCGACCAGCGGGCAGATCCAGTAGATTTTCTGGCCATCGGCGACGGCGTCAAGCATGCGGCCGACCAGCTCATCCAGCCGCTCCATCGGCAAGGTGACGGTGCGGATCGGCTGCCGGCCGGCCGGTTTCTCGGTGAGCTTCGAAACATCCATGTCGCCGAAGGCGGTCAGCACCAGCGTGCGTGGGATGGGGGTCGCCGTCATCACCAGCATGTCGGGCGCGTCACCCTTGGCGGTGATGGCGAGGCGCTGATGAACGCCGAAGCGGTGCTGCTCGTCGACGACGGCCAGCACGAGGTCGTGAAACGTCACGCTTTCCTGGAACAGGGCATGCGTGCCGACGACGATGTCGATCGCGCCGCCGGAAAGACCTGCAAGCGTCTCCGTGCGTTCGCGGCCCTTCTCGCGCCCGGTCAGGATAGCGAGGCGCAGGCCGACCTTTTCCGCCAGCGGCGCGATCGTCGCCAGATGCTGGCGCGCAAGGATCTCGGTCGGCGCCATCAGCGCCGCCTGGCCGCCGGCCTCGACCGCGCGCGCCATGGCGAGCAGCGCCACCACCGTCTTGCCGGAGCCGACGTCGCCCTGCAGCAGGCGCAGCATGCGTTCGGGATCGGCAAGGTCGGCGTTGATTTCGCCGAGCGCGAATTCCTGGCTGGCAGTGAGCTTGTAGGGCAGGGCGGCGCGCAGCTTCTCGACGATGCTGCCGTCGCCGGTAAGCGGCCGGCCCGAGAGCCGGCGGATTCTGGAACGGACCAGCGCCAGCGAAACCTGCCCGGCCAGCAACTCGTCATAGGCGAGGCGTCGCCAAGCTGCTCCTTCGACGGCAACGTCGATCGGATCCTTCGGATAATGGATGCGCGCAAGCGCATCGCCGAAGGCCGGGAAGGTGTGGCGGCGCATGAAGGCGTCGTCCTGCCACTCCGGCAGTTCCGGCAGGCGGCCCAGTGCCTGGCCGATGGCTCGGCGCAGCACCTTTGCCGAGAGGCCGGCGGTGAGCGGATAGACCGGCTCGACCAACGGTAGGCCCTCGGCCTCGTCGATCGGCGCGATGTGGTCGGGATGGACCATCGTCGGGCGGCCGTTGAACCACTCCATGCGACCCGAGATCACCACACGCCCGCCCTCGGGAAGCATTTTCTGCAGATAGGCGGCATGGGCATGGAAGAAGGTCAGCGCGACCTCGCCGGTGTCGTCATGGGCGTAAACCCTGTACGGCACCGACCTGTTGCCGCGCGGCGGCGGCTGATGGCGGTCGACGCGCACCTCGAGCGTGACGATCTGGCCCTCGGCCGACAGCGCGATGCCGGGCCGGTTGCGGCGGTCGATGACGGTGTTGGGCAGCACGAACAGAAGGTCGGCCGCGCGCGCAGCGCGATCGCCGAGGTCGGCCGGCACGACACGCTCGATCAGCAACCCGACCTTCGGGCCGACGCCGGCAAGCGAAGTGATCGGAACGAACAAGGGATCGAGGACGGTGGGACGCATCGTGTCAGCTTATGTCGCGACGAGGGCAGCGCAAAGGCTGACACCGCTCTCTATCCACGCTATATGCGCCGCTTTGGACAGGGATGCGGCGCCATGACCGGAACACAGCGATCAAGCGAGGGGTTGGACGCGCGCCGCCGCAAGCTCCTGTTCCGCTCCTGGCATCGCGGCATGCGCGAGATGGACCTGATCCTCGGTTCCTTCGCCGACGCCGAGATCGGCGCCTTGACCGGCGATGAAATCGACCAATATGAGAGACTTCTCGAAATTCCCGACACTGAATTTTTCCCGATGGTCACCGGCGAGCGCCCGGTTTCGCCCGATATCGATTGCGCGGTGCTGCAAAAGATCCTGGCATCGCGCCGGACCATGACATTTTGAAAAACGCATATCCATGACCCTCATTCCTTCCATCGGCCTGCCCAAGGGCCGCGCCGGCCAGTTCATCGTCGACGGCGTCGCCGACGGCTACGAAGCCTTCGCCCTGGTGAGGACGGCGCAGGAGATCGCGCCCGACAAGCCGGTGCTGTTCGTCGCGCGTGACGGCCAGCGGCTGCCGGCGATCATCGAAGCACTCGCCTTTGCCGCGCCCGGCCTGCCGGTGCTGGAGCTGCCGGCCTGGGACTGCCTGCCTTACGACCGCGTCTCGCCCGGCGCCGATGCGGCGGCGCGGCGGCTCGACGCGCTTTCGGCCATGATCGCGCTGGCGAAGAAACCGCATCGCGCGGTGATCCTCACCACCGCCAATGCGTTGCTGCAGCGCATTCCGCCGGCCGAATTGATCGAAGCGCAGACGTTTCATGCCAGGCCCGGCAACCAGATCGATATGAACGCGCTGATCGCGCGGCTGGAGGTCTCCGGCTTCGAGCGCGTGCCGACCGTGCGCGGCCTCGGCGAATTCGCGGTGCGCGGCGGCATCCTCGACCTTTTCGCCCCCGGCTGGAGCGAGGCGCTCAGGCTCGACTTCTTCGGAGACACGCTGGAATCGATCCGCGTCTTCGACGTCGCGACGCAGCGCACCACCGGGCAGCGCAAGTCCATGTCGCTGCAAGCGATGAGCGAGGTGGCGCTGATACCGGAAACGATCAGCCGCTTTCGCCGCTCCTATATCGAGGCCTTCGGCGCGCCGTCGCGCGACGACGCGCTCTACGCGGCGGTCAGCGAAGGCCGCCGCTTCGCCGGCATGGAGCACTGGCTGCCGTTCTTCTATGAGCGGCTGGCGACCGTGTTCGACTATCTGCCGGACGCACCCGTCGTGTTCGACCATCTGGCACATGAGGCGTTGGCCGAGCGCCACACGCTGATCCTCGACCACTACGAGGCGCGCCGCAAGCAGGCCGACAGCGCGCTCAAGGATGCCGTCCCTTACAAGCCGGTGGCGCCGGATCTGCTGTATCTCTCGCCCGAAAACCTCAAGGCGTCGCTCGGACCGCGCGAGGACATAGACTTCACCGTCTTCGACGCCCCTGATGTCGGCGGCAAAAAGGTCTTCCATGGCGGCTCGCGGCAAGGCCGCAGCTTTGCCGAGGAGCGCGCCGATCCCAACATCAACGTCTTCGACGTCGTCGTGAAGCACATTGCCGACGAGCGCGCGGCGCGTCGCCGCGTCGTCGTCGCCGGCTGGACGGAAGGCTCGCTCGACCGTCTCGGCCAGATCCTGGCTGAGCATCATCTCGGCAATCTGAAGCCGGTCGCCACACTTGCTGAGGTCGAAAGGCTCGAGCCGGGGCAGGCGGGTCTTGCGGTTTTGCCGCTCGAATCCGGCTTCGAGACCGACGATCTGGTCGTCGTCGCCGAGCAGGACATCCTCGGCGACAGGCTCATTCGGCGTTCCAAGCGCAAGAAGAAGGCCTCCGATTTCATAGCCGAAGCCTCGTCACTGTCGGCAGGCGACATCGTCGTCCATGCCGACCATGGCATAGGCCGCTTCATCGGCTTGCGCACCATCGAAGCGCTCGGCGCGCCGCATGACTGTCTCGAAATCCACTATGCCGGCGACGATCGCCTGTTCCTGCCGGTGGAAAACATCGAGCTTCTGTCGCGCTATGGCTCGGATTCGACTGAGGCGACGCTCGATAAGCTGGGCGGCGGCGCCTGGCAGGCGCGCAAGGCACGGCTGAAGCGGCGCCTGCTCGACATGGCCGGGCAATTGATCCGTATCGCCGCCGAGCGGCAGATGCGCGCAGCGCCCTCCATGATCCCGGCGGAAGGGCTTTATGGCGAGTTCGCCGCGCGTTTCCCCTATGAGGAGACCGACGACCAGCAGACGGCGATCGATTCCGTCCTGGATGATCTCGGCGCCGGCAAACCGATGGACCGGCTGATCTGCGGCGACGTCGGCTTCGGCAAAACGGAAGTTGCGTTGCGCGCCGCCTTCATCGCGGCCATGGAGGGGTTCCAGGTCGCGGTCGTGGTGCCGACGACATTGTTGTCGCGGCAGCACTTCAAGACCTTCTCGCATCGCTTTTCGGGCCTGCCGATCCGCATCGCGCAGGCGTCGCGCCTGGTAGGTTCAAAGGAATTGGCGGAGACCAAGAAGGGCATCGCCGAAGGCACGGTCGATATCGTCGTCGGCACGCACGCGCTGCTCGGCAGCTCGATCTCGTTCAAGCGCCTCGGCCTGCTAATCATCGACGAGGAGCAACATTTCGGCGTCAAGCACAAGGAACGGCTGAAGGATCTCAAGTCGGACGTGCATGTGCTGACGCTGTCGGCAACGCCGATCCCGCGCACGCTGCAACTGGCGCTGACCGGCGTTCGCGAGCTCTCGCTGATTGCCACGCCGCCGGTCGACCGCATGGCGGTGCGCACCTTCATCTCGCCTTTCGATCCGCTGGTCATCCGCGAGACGCTGCTGCGCGAACGCTATCGCGGCGGCCATTCCTTTTATGTCGTGCCGCGTATCAGCGACCTAGCCGAAATCCATGATTTCCTGAGGGAATCCGTGCCGGAGCTGAAAGTGGCGGTGGCGCATGGCCAGATGCCGCCGGGCGAGCTCGACGACATCATGAACGCTTTCTACGACGGTCAGTACGACGTGCTCCTGTCGACCACCATCGTCGAATCCGGGCTCGATATCCCGACCGCAAACACGTTGATCATCCATCGCGCCGACATGTTCGGCCTGGCGCAGCTCTACCAGTTGCGCGGCCGTGTCGGCCGCTCGAAGGTGCGCGCCTATGCGCTGTTCACGCTGCCGGCGAACCGCAAGCTCACCGATACGGCCGAGCGCAGGCTGAAGGTGCTGCAGTCGCTCGACACGCTCGGCGCAGGGTTCCAGCTCGCCAGCCACGACCTCGACATCCGTGGCGCCGGCAATCTTCTGGGCGAAGAGCAGTCGGGCCATATCAAGGAGGTCGGCTTCGAGCTCTACCAGCAGATGCTGGAAGAGGCGGTGGCCGAGGTGAAGGATACCGGCGAGGCGCAGGACGGCGGCTGGTCGCCGCAGATCGCCGTCGGCACCGCGGTGATGATTCCGGAAAGCTATGTGCCCGACCTGCAACTCCGCATGGCGCTCTACAGACGCCTTGGCGACCTCGAAACCACCGAGGAGATCGACGGCTTCGGCGCCGAGCTGATCGACCGTTTCGGGCCTTTGCCGGAAGAAGTGACGCACCTGTTGAAGATCGTCTTCATCAAGGCGCTCTGCCGCAGGGCCAATGTCGAGAAGCTCGATGCCGGGCCCAAGGGCGTCGTCATTCATTTCCGCAAGCGCGAGTTCCCCAATCCGGTCGGGCTGGTCAAGTTCATCGGCGAGCAGGGATCGCTGGCCAAGATCAGGGCCGACCATAGCGTCGTCTTCACCCGCGACTGGCCGAACGCGGAGAAGCGGCTCGCCGGCTCGGCCGTGGTGATGACGCAACTGGCGCGGCTCGTCGACAAGGCCGCGTAGGCCTGGGATGATGAGGGGACCGCCAAACGCGACGACCAGTCGACTAATTCAATGTCAGGCGTTTTGAAGATCCACGAGTTCAATAGTTACCCGCTGCACGGCCAGTTCTGGCCTCTTTGGTCGAGAACCCGTCATTGAGATAATCCCGGCTCGCTCAAGAATCGCCAATGAGCGTGAAACGTTCGGTTGCGGCCGCGCTGCCAAATTGCACAATTCCGTGACGCTTTGCGGCCGATGCCGATGGATCAGCGCCACCAGCCGACAGTTCTCAGGTGTCAGCGCTCGCAAGATCTGTTCCGGCGTACGTGACGGGGCCATCTACTCAACGGCCGCCGGAGGCCCCGTCTCCCGAGCCGTCACCATTATCGTCCGTGTTTTCCTCGGTGAGGGCTCTCTCCAGGGAAACAATGGCTTCCACGAAAGCCGGGAATGCCTTTCTTGCTCGGTCGAGATTTTCTTGAACCTTGTCCGTTTTCAGGTCAAAGCCGTACCGATGCCTCACCAGATGACGAAATCCTTTCAACTCACCGAAAGCCTCGTAAAGCGCAGGGTCGAGGACAGCAGGGCGGATGCCAGCTATTTGCACTGACATTTGATCGAGCACGTCCTGGTGCATCGAAGGCCCTTTGGGGACGAGATCGTCCACATCGTTGGCCACACTGAGCAGAATATCTTCGATGCCATTGTAGATATTGTGGATTCCAAGCGAAACAGCTGCAACCGCTCCCCATTCGCCAAGTGCCATCTCGCTGCCGTGCTCTGACAAATACTCATCAATCTGCTGCAGCTCTTTTGCCGCGCGGTCGATTTTTGGCGACAGCTTTGCGAATGCCGGATGCTTAAACGCAGTCATTGAGCAGTTCCTGAACCCGTTCGGGCGAAATATCTGACGCAAAAATGAGATCGTAAGGAATATCCATTCCCCGGAGGTGGTCGGCGACCAGATGTTCGACCATAGCCCGCCGCGCGGGATCGGTTCTCCCGTGAACCAGCAAGTCGATATCCGAATGAACGCGGAAACGACCTTTCGCGAGGGAACCGACAACGGAGATGTCGATCCCGCGGCTTTTTGCGCTCTGAAGAATGCGGGACACGCAAGCCTGCGCGGCCCTCCTGCGTTCATCGGCTCGTCGATGGATCAAAGTCTGGATCTTATTCATCTTTCACCGTCGCTTTGACCAACAATGCCCTTTGGGCTAGACAACCACAACAGCAGCCCAACCTGCAACGGAACCGCTGCAGGACATATATATCATAAAATGATATTTATCATCCTGTGGGCGGCGATATTCACACTGCGGGCATTGAGCTGGTGGCGATATTTCGGGCTGTTCAAGCGGGTCAGGACCACGCGTTTCGCCAGATATGACAGCCTGCTTTATAGCCCATCTTGTCTGTTGTTGGGGCTGGGCTTGTTCCTGCTCGCGCTGGCGGACGCGGCATAGCGAGCGGCGGACCATTCGCCACCGCTGAAAAACCCGGCTAGAATAGGTAATCGGCTTCGTGTAAGGAGCCGCGACCTCGTATCGAGGCTGGAATGGCGGGCAAGCACGCTCGCCGGTTGTTTGACGCAATTCCGGACGGAAAGCCGTTACACTTTCCTGGAGTTGCTCTGGAAGGGCGTTGGGTGCAGCGATGACGAAATGGTCGCCGAATTCGTGGAGAGCAAAGCCGATCAAGCAGGTTCCGGCCTACCCGGACCTTGGGGCTTTGCAAGCCACGGAAGCGCGGCTTGCGACCTATCCGCCGCTGGTCTTTGCCGGCGAGGCGCGCAAGCTGAAGAAGCAGCTGGCGGCCGTAGCCGCCGGCGAAGCCTTCCTGCTCCAGGGCGGTGACTGCGCCGAGAGCTTTGCCGAGCATGGCGCCGACAACATCCGCGACTTCTTCCGCGTCTTCCTGCAGATGTCCGTGGTGCTCACCTTCGCCGGCGCGCAGCCGGTGGTGAAGGTCGGCCGCGTCGCCGGCCAGTTCGCCAAGCCGCGCTCGTCCGACAACGAGACCAAGGCCGGCGTGACGCTGCCGAGCTACCGCGGCGACATCATCAACGGCATCGAATTCGACGCCTCCTCGCGCATTCCGGATCCGGCGCGCCAGGAGATGGCGTATCGCCAGTCCGCCGCGACGCTCAACCTTCTGCGCGCCTTCGCGCAGGGCGGCTATGCCAGCCTTGAGAACGTGCATCGCTGGATGCTGGGCTTCGTCGCCGACAGCCCGCAGGGAGAAAAATACGAATCGCTCGCCAACCGCATCACCGAGACGATGGATTTCATGCGCGCGGTGGGCATCACGTCCGAAACCAATTTCGCGCTGCGCGAGACGGATTTCTACACCAGCCACGAGGCGCTGCTGCTCGGCTATGAGGAAGCGCTGACGCGCGTTGATTCGACCTCCGGCGACTGGTACGCGACCTCCGGCCACATGATCTGGATTGGCGATCGCACCCGCCAGCCCGATCACGCGCATATCGAATATTGCCGCGGCATCAAGAATCCGCTCGGCCTGAAATGCGGGCCGTCGCTGACGCCGGACGGCCTGATGGAATTGATCGACCTGCTCAATCCCGAAAACGAGCCGGGCCGTCTGACGCTGATCGCGCGCTTCGGCTCCGACAAGGTCGCCGAGCATCTGCCGAAGCTGGTGCGGGCAGTTAAGAAGGAAGGCCGCAACGTTGTCTGGTCGTCGGATCCGATGCATGGTAACACGATCGAGGCGGCCGGCTACAAGACGCGGCCGTTCGACCGCATCCTCAAGGAAGTGCAGACCTTCTTCGAAGTTCATCGCGCGGAAGGCACGCATCCGGGCGGCATCCATGTGGAGATGACCGGCAAGAACGTCACCGAATGCACGGGCGGCGCCCGCGCCATCACGGCGGAGGACCTGCAGGACCGCTACCATACCCATTGCGATCCGCGCCTCAACGCCGACCAGGCGATCGAGCTCGCCTTCCTGGTCTCGGACCTGCTCAAGAAGAGCCATCCTGTCCAGCACAAGCAGGCCGCCAACGCCTGAACAGAGGCTTGACGCCCATCGTCGGAGGCGCTGGCGGCGACGCTGGCGCCTTTTGACGTCGGGCCGATAAACTTCAAGTCGGATCGCGGGTCATTCCGGATCTGGCGGTCCGGGCGGATCGCCCGGGAAACTGGTTCTGCCGGGCGGAATGACGGCAAAGCTGATCTCCAGCGGCGGTGCCTTAAGCGACCAGTCGAACGGCACGGTCTTGACCGGCAGGCCGGCGATCCAGGCCTGCTGTTGCGGGGAGAGCCTCCAACCGGTCGGCCACACCAGCAGCATGCCCTGATCCCGCAGGCGCTGGTCCGTGATCCAGGGGACAAGGCGCCTGTCGAGTGTCGTGAAAATCGACGGTTGGTCCGCCGCTTCCAGCCCGGCAAGCTGAGCCACGCCGTCTTCGCCGCCGACGATGCCCAGTGGTGCTGGTACCGTCTCATGCCAGATCGCTTCGGCCGTCTGCGAGATCGATCGTGCCGGCCAGCACATCGGCTGCAGGCGGCCGAGGACGTTGCAACTGGTCCAGCGTGTAACCGCATAGGCGCTCGATACGCCGACCACGCAGAGCAGTGCCAGCAGCGCCAGTCGGCGCAACTCGGCCGCCCCCAGGCGCTGGCCCAAGAGTGCAACCGCGAGGGCGCCGACCAAATTGTACATCGTCGCGCCCCAGGACTCGCCGGTGCCGGTGAACAGCGAGGCGGCCATGATCAGGAGCGCCGGCCCCAGGCCCATCCATGCCAGGTAGACAATCGCGCGTCGCTCGGGGGCAGGGCGGGCCGGTAAGGGATCTCGTGCCGGGTCGGCCCGCCGTCGCAGCAGGCCGGAAATAGCAAGAGCGGCGGGAAGAGCGGCAAGCCCTGCAAGCTGAACGCCGATATAGTAAAGCCGTGCGCGGTTGGCGAGCACCCAGGCGTTGCGATGCTCGGCATAGGTCAGCGGCAGGAAATCGAGGCGGAAAAGCGCAATTGCCAGCGGCGCCGCGAGGCCCAGAAAAACCGCAAGACCGAGCCATGGCCATGGGGTGGCAAGCCGGCTTCGAGCGCGGGCGTCGTACAAAATCCAGATACCACCGAAGACCAGCAGCAGAGCCGTCGAGAACTTGGCGTAGAGCCCGATGCCGCAGACGAGGCCGAGGGCGAGCCACCAGCCTGGACGGCCGTCGCGCGTCGAGCGCCACAGCAACCATGAGATTGCGGCCCAGAACGGCATCTGCGCGTAATCATGGTTGAATTGCGGGGTCGGCCAGCCGAAGAAATAGATCGACGGCATCAAGAGCACAGCGGCGATCGCCCGGGTCGGGCCCATGATGTCGCGCGCGAGAAGGTAGACCAGGACGAAAGTCGTCGAGATCATCAACTGCGACAGCATGTATTGCGGCCAGCGGAATGAGCCGGTGATCAGGTGGCTGATCTCGAGCAGCCAGCAGGGGAGTTGCGGGTGCTTGTAGGTCAGCAGCACCCATTCGCGTCCCCACATGAAACCCTCGACGACGTCGCGCGGCGGCCCAACGTTGACGAGCGCGGGCATGACGGTCCAGCAGGCGATCTGGATCGTGCACAAAAGCGCCAGCAACCGCCAGGGATGCCGGACCAGACCGTTCCAGATGGAAGACAGATCGTCTTCCGCCGCAGCCGCGGCGGGCCAGACATGCACGGATTCACTGGTTCTCGACATACGCGCCTAAAATCATACCGATGGATTGCTGAACAGTCCGATAGCAAAAGCTTACGAAAAAGTATTCTTCCGCAACATTGTAAAACCAAGATTGCGATGGAACCCGTTGCCGGCGCTTCGGGCAGGACCGGCCGGCCGATCATTGCCGGAGCCCGTCCGCGGCGCCGCGGTTTTAGCAACACAGGTTCCTCCATGCGCCATCAGCATGCCGTCATCCATCACCGTGGGCTCGATTTCTGGTCGGCGCGCGCCGCGGTTCTCGTCGTCATCTGCCTGCAGCTTCTGGTCATCAACAACCTGTCCTTCGGCCCGCGCTGGCTGGCCCCTACGGTGGAGGCGGCGCTGCTCGTGCCCCTGTCGATCGCGACGGCCTGGACGCAAATGGCGACGCGCAACGCCGTCGACCATGAACATTGGTACGCGATCGGCCAACTTCGCCTTTACATCCGCCGCGCGGCACTGGTGATGACGGGGGTCATCAGCATCATGAATTGCGGATCGCTGGTCTTCCTGGTGCGGGCATTGCTGGAAGGGCATGCCGGGGCCGGCACGACTCTGCTCGTCGACGCGCTCAACATCTGGGTCACCAACGTGATTGTCTTTGCGCTATGGTTCTGGAGCACCGATCGGGGCGGTCCGCCGACCTGCGGGCTAGTCAAGCGCGCGCAGGCAGACTTCCTGTTTCCGCAAATGACGCTACCCGATCGCGAGATACAGGGCTGGCTGCCGGGCTTCGTCGACTATGTCTTCCTCGCCTTCACCAATGCCACGGCGTTCTCGCCGACCGACACCTTGCCGCTCACGCAGCGCGCGAAGCTCCTGATGATGGCCGAAGCAATGATCTCGCTCCTGACGATCGCGCTGGTGGCGGCGCGGGCCGTCAACATCCTGGCCTAAAACTGTATCGATATTCAGGTGAGGTCGGCCTGCGAATGGCGACCTCCTGCGCTTCCGGTGCTCCCGTACTCGAAGTACGCTCCGCTCCGGTTCTCGGAGGCCACCATTCTCGGCTCGTCCTGTCCTGAATCTCGATACAGTTTTCGGAGTTCAGTAGCCGCGCTCCCAGCGCATTCCGGCCAATCGCGGATCGGCAAAGGCGGTGCGTGAGAATTCCAGCCGCTTGTCCGGGAATTCGCAGATCGCCTGAAGGCCGAAAGAGCCGATCCGGATGCGCCAGGTCTGCGGCTCCAGCGGTTTTGCCTTGGCAAAGCCCTTGCACGTCAACAGCGCGATATTGACGCCCTTGGGATCGCGCACCGAGCGATAGCGGATCGCCTGCAGCTCGGCCTCACGCGCGACGTCGGCGATCGCCTGGCAGGCGGTGTAGTCGGTGGCGTGCGTCCAGGCCTTCTCGTCGCGGTCGAGCGGCGGCCGTGTCAGGTCGACTGCGCGGTCGCATCTTATCGCGGCGGCGAAGGCGGTGTATTCCGCCGCGTCGCTCGGCCATTGCGTCGCCGGCGATTCCGCGAAGAACAGCAAGCGGTAGAAGGCCATCTCCGCCACCGCAGTCAGCACCGTCTCGGCGGCGTAATAGACGCCTTTGGTCTTGCCGGCGCGGCGGAAGCGGGAGCCGTACGGATAGACGGAGCCGTAGCGAAAAGGCGTCGCCAACAGATAGTGGAGATGGCGGCACTCAAGCGGGATCCGCGGCTTGGTGTCCTCGATGAGGTCCTCAAGCAGCGCCTGCTCATCGAGCGTGTCGATGAGCTTAAGGGTCGAGACGCGGTGCTGCGCCTCGACCATGCGCCAATACTTGCCTTCGACCCGGACGGCCTCAGACGAGAGCGCGCCGGGAGTCCAGGTAGGCAATGACATCGACAAGTCCGGCAATCGTCAGGATTTTTTCGAGCGGCGTGCCGTCGAGCGTGGTGTTGGGATTCTTCAGCCACGCCCGGGCGACGGTCTCGTCGCCGCCGACGATGGCGTCGAGCGAGCGGAACAGGCGCACGAACAGTACGGCCAACTCGAACGGCTTGGTGCCGCGTTCAAGCAGGAATTCCTGCCGGCGCATGCGCGAGACCGTTGCTTCCGACACGCCGATGACCAAAGCAAGTGTCCTGGCGGTGATATCGAGCAGGTCTGCCGCACGCAGCGTGGCCTTGGTGATGACGGCATTTTCGGCCGCCGTCGCGGCCGCGACTGGACGTTGCATAAGCGCACCCTTTCATTTCTGTGGAAAATATAATCCACAAAAATTCGTCTGGAAAGGGGTGCGTCAGTCTTTCTTGTAAAGCAGCCAGCCTTTGCCAGCCCGGCTGACCATGGCCGAGTGCTTTGTCACACGGTTGCGGCCGCCGACCTTGGAGCGGTAAAGCGCCTGGTCGGCCTTGGTATAGAGATCCTCGGGGTTTTCCGCCTCCGAGGCCATGCAGATGCCCAGCGACACGGTAACGGTGCCGTAGTTCATGCCGGTCTGGCTGCCGGTGAACGGGGTCTGCTCGACGAGCGCGCGGATGCGCTCGGCGATCTCGTATGTGGCTTCCTCGCTGGCGCCTTCGACGATAAGCGCGAACTCCTCGCCGCCGGTGCGAGCGACAAATATGTCGGCACGCACGCTGGACTGGAAGATCTCTGCGATGATCTGCAGGATCCTATCGCCGACCGGGTGGCCGTAGCGATCGTTTATGTCCTTGAAATGATCGATATCGGCAAGGATCAAGGCGTTGAACAGGATGCCGCGGTTGCTGTTGTAGATCCGGGTGATCTCCTTGTCGAAGGCGCGGCGGTTCCACAGCTGCGTGAGCGGGTCGGTGTCGGCAAGCCGCTTGTATTCCTCGAGCTTCGACTTGACGCTTTCAAGCTCGGCTGTCTTTTCGCTGAGCGTGCTGGCAATCTGACGGCCGTGGTCGATCGTCGAGCTGGTGGCGGCCGACATCGCGCCTGCGATTTTCTGCAGGAGTTCTTGCGAAAGCAGGCTGCGATTGCTCAGGCCGCTCGATGTCTCGTCGAGGATGCGGCCATACTTCTCGATATGCGAGCGCTCGCTGCGCAACAGCGCGGCGATGTCCTCGAGCTCCTTGGCCACCACCTCACGGGCGTGCTCGACAATGGCGGGGCCGTGGTGCTGCGGGAAGAAGCTCCGTCCGATGCGGTCGAGATCTTCCTGGGTCGGGCGGTTGCTCAACGAGACGACGGCAAGGCTGAGTTCGCGATTGCTGCCGCTGAGCGCCTCGTAGAAGATTTCATAGTTACGCGGCAGGCCAAGCACGCCGAGCTGTCGCATCGTCGCCACGACGGTGCTGGCGATGTCGGTGTTCCTATCGGTCGGAATGGCTGCCGGCTTCATGTTCTGTTCACTGCCCCTTCAGTGCGACCGGAGACATGCCACCGCCGGGAGTCGCTCACGCGGGGATTTGAATCAGAATTGTGGTGCGACGGCGCGTCCCCAACACGACCATCGCTTGTGGGAACCATAGATGCAGTTTCGCTAAAGTTTCCTTAATAGCCTGGATTTCCTCATTGTCCCTGCTACCACAGGGTGCAAAGCGGTGCAGGCGCAGGTTTTGAAGCACGTCCTTGCGATGTCGCTTTTGCCGATGCCAGACGTCGATGAAACTGGAATCCTGTGCGCTGATTGGATTGAGGCGGAAGCACCAGGAGGGTGGAATGGACGACAACCATAGCGGATCGTGCCTGTGCGGGGCGGTGCGTTTCAGAACGAAGGGCCCGCTACGCGGCGTGATCTATTGCCATTGTTCTCAGTGCCGCAAGCAGAGCGGCCATTTCTACGCCGCAACCAACGTTGCGGACGCCGACATCGTTATCGAAGGCATGGAAAACCTCACCTGGTATGAGGCATCCGACTTCGCCAAGCGTGGCTTTTGCAGGACATGCGGCTCGGTGCTGTTCTGGAGGCCGAAAGGCGATGCCTATGTTTCGGTTATGGCTGGTTCATTCGAGGAACCGAGCGGGCTTCAGGGCGAATGCCACATCTTCGTCGGCGACAAGGGCGATTACTATTCGATCGAGGACGGGTTGCCGCAGTTCGAGAAATCGGCGCCGTCGATAAAGGTCGCGGGCGGATGAATTTTGCAGCGGCTGCCTTATTCCCTTGATCCCACCATTGCGATATCCCCTGCCGGTGACTCGCAAAGGGGCAGAGGCATGCAGCGGCTGATCGATGCTTTCATCAATTCAGTGCGGGCCTTCCGCAAGTTGGCCGCCCACGAAAAGGCGTTCCAGCAGGAATTGCTGTTGCTGGCGCTCGCCTTGCCGGCCGGCTGGTTCATCTCGGTTTCATGGCGCGGCTATGCCCTGCTGATCGGCGCTGTGCTGCTCCTGATCATGGTCGAAGTGCTCAACACCGGCATCGAGGCGGCCTGCGACGCGATCTCGCGCGAATTCCACATCGACATCCAACTTGCCAAGGACTGCGGTTCGCTGGCCGTGCTGATTTCGATCGTGATCGCCGGCGGCGTCTGGTGCGTCGCCCTCATCGAACGCCTTGTCGGCGCGCCGATTTGATCCTCGCGGATTGATCAAGATCCTGCCTGGTCTTCCTTGGCGCGTTCGCGCTTGGCGAAGTGATGGCCTACCAACCAGGCGACCACGGCGATAACGATGCCGACGCCGAGGGCGATGAGCAGGCGCTCATGGCGAGCAAGCGCCTGGCCCACGATTTCCTCCGCGCCCAGGCCGAAGACATAGCCGATGCCGCTGAATAGGGCCGACCAGACCGCGGACGAGATGGCATTCAAGATGACGAAACGCGGCATGGACACGGTCGACAGGCCGGCGGCGACGCCGCCGACCAGGCGCATGCCGTAGATATAGCGGTTGGTCAGCACGAAAATGTTGGGATGGGTGTTGAGCAGGCGATAGGCGCGGCTGAAGCCCGGACGCCTGCGCAACAGTCTCACATAGCGATGTTCGGCGAAGCTGCGCCCCATGGTGAAGAAGAAGGTGTCGCCGGCGAAGGCGCCGAGGAAGGCGGCAAAGAAAGTCTGCCACAGCACGAAAACATGCTGATGAGCGAAGAAGCCGCCCAGGATCGCCGCGCTTTCGCCTTCGGCCACGCAACCCAGGAAGACCGCGATCAGCCCATATTGCTCGATGAGGCGGTGGATGGTGTCGCTCATTCCGTTGCGGGCCGCGCGGACAGTTTTTCGTCGATGCGCCTGATCTGCTCGGCCATGCGCTGGATTTCGTCACGCATGCCGATGATCTCGCTATGGCGAAGCTCGTCGAGCTTTTCATGCAGGGCCATGATCTCGATCTCGGCCTTCAGATTGACCTCGTAGTCATGTGCAGCGTCGATGCGGTCGCGCTCGGTCTGGCGGTTCTGCGACATCATGATCACCGGCGCCTGGATCGCCGCCAGCATCGACAGAACAAGATTGAGGAAGATGAAAGGGTAGGGGTCGAAGGCGTCGCGGGTGAGCAGCCAGGCGTTGCCGGCAGTCCAGACAACAAGAAAAGCCAGGAAGCTCAGGATGAAGGACCAGGAGCCGCCGATCCTGGCGATGGTGTCGGCAATACGGTCGCCATAGGTCTCGTGGAAGGCCACGGCCTTGTTGGTATCGCGCGCGATGGTGGTGCGCTCGAGCGTCGACTGGAGCACACGGCTCTCGAGCGGACCGAAACCGTCCGGCTTTCGCTTGAGCAGACGGTTCGCCATGTCCTCGACGATCTTGTTCATTTGTCCCTCCTTCGGCCGGGCGTCGATAGAGGTAGAGGCTGCCGGGCCGGACGTGAAGTGATAGATTGCGGCGAACAAGCGAGGACAATGATGCTCGATTTCCAGAAAATCCATGCACGGGCGGCAAGGCGCAAGGGCGGAGAGGCCGTGCTGGCGCCGCTGCTTGGTCCCGCGCCCGACAATATGGCGGTGGCAAAGATCCCCGACGACCGCATCCTCTCCACCATGGCCGAACGCATTTTCGCCGCGGGATTCGTGTGGCGGGTGATCGAGCAGAAATGGCCGGGTTTCGAGGAAGCGTTCCTCGGCTTCGAGCCGAAGCGGCTTCTGTTCCAGCCGGACGACTTTTGGCACGAGCTTGCATCCGACAGCCGCATCGTGCGCAATCCGCAGAAGATCAAGTCGGTGCGCGACAATGCCGCCTTCGTCGATCGCGTCTCGAAGGAGAATGGCAGCTTCGGCAGATTCATCGCCTCCTGGCCCGCGGACGATCAGGTCGGCCTGACCGCTTATCTCGCCAAGCATGGCAGCCGGCTCGGCGGCAACACCGGCCAGTATCTCCTGCGCTGGCTCGAATGGGACACGTTTGTCGTCTCCGCCGACATGGCGGCGGCTTTGCGCGATGCCGGCCTCGATATCGCCGAAAACCCGACCTCGAAGCGGGACCTCGACAAGATCCAGGCGCAGATCAACCAATGGTCGACCGAGACCGGCCTGCCGCGCCGCCACATCTCGCGCATCCTGGCGATGTCGATCGGCGAGAACCGCTCGGCAGAGGCGCTGCGGGAATATATGAGCGACTAGTTCCCCCGACACAGGGATTTTGAGAGGTTGCCGTTGTCTTGGTGCAAGATTTCCGTTCATTGGGTGAAATCAGCGCAAACGCCGGGGATTGGTTGAAGCCGCCTCAACTTCGTCATTCTATGGCGGAGCAAGGAGCGAAGCGACGCGCGCAGACCCTAGAATCCTGTGACTTCGAAACGCCCCCACGGTGCAGAATTCTGCTCCGTT
>NZ_VFWS01000120.1:0-15608 GCF_006443065.1 Mesorhizobium sp. B1-1-5
CGGCGTCATCAACCGGGCGCTGACCGGCATCGGCCTGATCGGCGAGCCGCTCCAGCTTGCCAACACGCGTTTCGCGACCGTCACCGGCTTCGTGCATTTTTTCGTCATGTTGTTGACGCTGACGATCTTCGCCAATCTGAAACAGCTCAGCCCGAGCTACCGCAAGGCTGCCGCCGATCTCGGCGCCGGGCCGGTCCGCACCTTCCTGCATGTCGTGCTGCCGCTGACCTTGCCCGGCATCATGGTCGGCGCCTTCCTCACCTTCGTGCTTTGCATCGGCGACTACATCACGCCGCAGATCCTCGGCGGCAACAACGAGCTGGTCATGCCGCAGCTCGTCATGATGCAGATCGGCCGCCGTGGGGATTTTCCGCTGGCTTCGGCGCTGTCGATCATCCTGATGGCTGTGGTGACCATCGCCTATCTTGCCTGCGCCCGCTGGCTGTAGATGATGGCGAAGCAGAGCGGCAGGTTGATCACGACATGGCCGATGCCGGCGGCCAAGAGCGACTTCGGCACGCCGGCCCAATTGAACAGCACCAGAAGGCCCATGCCGATGATGAGATAGCTGACGGTCAGCGGCAGCGTGATCAGGCCGCGCAGGATGGCCGAGCCCGGCAGCACGAAGCGCGCGAAGCCCCAGGCGGACAGGAAGCCGAGCGTGACCGAAGCGAGCGAGGAGAGCACTGCCACCAGCAGCGAGTTGGCCAGCGCCGAGGTGAGTCGCGCATCCGACATCACCGCCTGGTACCAGCGCAGCGAAGGGCCGGTGAAGGGCGGGATCGGGAAAGAGGTCGCCTGCAGCGAGAACAGCACCAGCACGACCACCGGCAGGAAGATGAAGCCGTATATCGCGATGGCGTAGACCCAGGCGGCGAGGCGGATGGCGGCGCGCATGATCAGGCCCGCTCGATCTTCAGCCAGCGGGCGCAGGCAAGATAGGCGATGGTCACCACAGCCATCAGGATGATCGACAGCGCCGAAGCCAGCGGAAAATCCCCACGGCGGCCGATCTGCATCATGACGAGCTGCGGCATGACCAGCTCGTTGTTGCCGCCGAGGATCTGCGGCGTGATGTAGTCGCCGATGCAAAGCACGAAGGTGAGGAAGGCGCCGACCATGATGCCGGGCAAGGTCAGCGGCAGCACGACATGCAGGAAGGTGCGGACCGGCCCGGCGCCGAGATCGGCGGCAGCCTTGCGGTAGCTCGGGCTGAGCTGTTTCAGATTGGCGAAGATCGTCAGCGTCAACAACATGACGAAAAAATGCACGAAGCCGGTGACGGTCGCGAAACGCGTGTTGGCAAGCTGGAGCGGCTCGCCGATCAGGCCGATGCCGGTCAGCGCCCGGTTGATGACGCCGTTCTGCGCCAGCACCAGCAGCCAGGAATAGGAGCGCACGACGTAGGACGTCCAGAACGGCAGCACCGCCAGCATCAGTGCCAGCCGCTGCCAGCGTTCCGGCACCCTCTCGGCAAGAATCCAGGCAAAGGGATAGGCAAGCAGGATCGAGATCACGGTGACGATCGCCGTCACCTCCAGCGAATTCACCATCGCCCGCCAGTAGGACGGGTCGGTGAAGAACTGGCTGTAGTTGGCTAGAGTGAAGCCGCCGCCTTCATGCGCCGTGAGGCTGGAAAGCCCCATGGCGATGAAGGGCAGGACGAAGAAAGCACATGTCCATGCCAGCGCCGGCGTGACCAGCGCCCAGGGCAGGGCACGCGACTTGTTTCCCGTGGATGCCATCGGCCGATTTACTGCGCCTGCAGCATCTCGGTCCACATATCCTGCATCTTCTTGTCGAGATCGGCGTTCGGCGCCGGATAGGCCTGGGCGCGGGCGAGGAAGCCGGGCTGCTCGTCGAAGCGCAGGATCTTCTTCTGATCGTCGGTCAGCGTCGCCTTGGTGTTGGCCGGCATGCCCCAGTAGCAGGAGGAGGTGGCAAGCCGCGCCTGGCCCTCGGGGCTCATGATGTACTGGATGAATTTCAGCGCCATGCCCTTGTTCTTGGAATCCTTGAACATGGCGAGCGACTGCGACCAGAGCACAGCACCCTCCTTCGGGATCGAGAAGTCGAGCGCCGGATTCTCCTTCGCAAGGCCAGCCGTCACCCATTCGCCGCCGCCGACCAAGATATCCACCTCGCCGGTGGCAAGAGCGGTCTGGCTGGCTGTGACCTCGCCGACCAGCTTGGCATTGGCCTTCATCTTGAGCAGCTCGGCCTTGAGGGCAGGAAGATCGGCCTCGGTGAGGTCGGCCGTCTTCTTGCCGATGGCCAGGGCGGCCATGCCGATCACCGGCAGGTAATAGTCGTAGATCGCGACCTTGCCCTTGTATTTGTCGCTGGTGAGGGAGGCCAGCGACTGCATGTCGGCCGGATCGACCTTGGTCTTGTTGAAGCCGATCGTGTTGTAGCCGAACTTTTCGGTGATGCCGTAGCGCTTGCCGTTAACGACGGTCGACTTATCCATCTTCACTTCCGGGAAGAGGTCGGCGAAGGGCAGCTTGTCCTCGGGCAGCGGCTCGAACAGGCCTTTCTCGACGCCGCGCGGCACGTCGATGCTATCGATCACCATCACGTCCCAGTCGCCGGGCTGCGACTGGTCGACGATGGCGAGCCCTGCGCCGGTGCCTTCGAATTCCTTGACGTTGACCTTGACGTTGTTGGCTTCCTCGAAGGGCTGCAGCAGCGCCGGGTCGGAATGATCGCACCAGATCAGCGCGTTGAGATCGGCGGCCTGTGCGCCGCCCGCCGCGAGAAGCAGAGCCGCGGCCGCACAAGCGGCTGACAGATGGGACTTCAGGGTGGAAAGCGGAGTCCGGGCGGTGATGGTCATCGAGTGTTCTCCCTGCCTTGTGGCTTGTTGGAAGAAAAGTTGAACCAATTCTAAAATTGAGTCAATTATGATTTTGTGGCAGAGAGGCCGATATGAGCGGATTGCGCGAACGGCAGAAGGCGGACCGGCACAGGCGCATCATCGATGCGGCGACGGAGTTGTTCCGCGAGGCCGGCTATGAAGGCGCCAAGATCGAGGCGATCGCAGCGCAAGCCGAAGTCTCGATCGGCACCATCTACAACTACTACCAGAACAAGGGCGACATCCTCGGCGCCATCGTGTCGTTGGAGGTCAATGAGGTGCTGAATGCCGGGCGAGGGGTGGTCGCTAGCCCGCCCGCCAATGTCGGCGACGCGCTGGACACGCTGATCGGCATCTATATCGAGCACTCGCTGAACTATCTGAGCAAGGAGATGTGGCGTCAGGCGATGGCGATCTCGACGCAATTGCCTGACAGCCCCTTCGGCCAGGCCTACACCGCCCTCGACCGGGAACTGACCAGGCAGATCAGCGCGCTGATAGTCCGCCTGCAGGAGATCGGGCTGGTGCGCCCGGACATAGACGGGCCGGCGGTGGGCGAGCTGATCTTCAACAACATGAACATGATGTTCATCGAGTTCGTGAAGCGCGACGGGGCGAAGATACCGGAGCTGCGCGCGGCGATACGAAGGCAGAACAGGATCTTGGTGGCGGCGATTGGGGTATGAGTTCGAAAACGCTACCGCCGAAGTGCCCCTAACGGTTGATCAGCCATACGATCGCCGAGATCACGACGCTGATCAGTATTCCCGTGGTGATGGGAATGTAGAGCCTGAAGTTCTCGCGCTCGATCACGATATCACCAGGCAACCTGCCAAGGCCGATCCGGGCCACCCAGGGCCACAGCAGACCTACGGCAACCAAACTGAGACCAACGATGATCAGTGTTCGCGACATGGCGGCATCCTGCCGGAAATATAGAGCGACGGATCTTGCTGGCGGGGCTGCCTCCTCGCATCGGCGTCACGCCACTAGCGAGCATAACAGGCGTGCTCAGCCGCGTGCGCTCGCGAACAGCGTTTGTTCGAAGGGCATTGCGGGCCTCTCCGCTATAGCCGTGAATAGATAAGATTATCATCCATCAGATGTTTTATAGAAAAGGCATATCCAATTCCCACGTTAGCCTGCCTCTCGATCTCCGCGATCGTGTGTAACATTTGATTTTGACTGGTGATAAAGGCAGCATTTGGGTCAATACCCATAAGGTTTACCCCTCCCATTTTTGTAGATGCTTCAACTATTGCTATATTTTTCTTTATCGCCTCTCGAAGGTCATCGAAAATCCTCGTGAGACCCGTTGCTTTCCGCGTAATAATACCGATCACATCGCCAGTCTCGATATCAAAGAGTGGGCCGCCTGAGTTGCTTACGTTGACACTTGCATCTAATTGCAAGACATTCGCGGGTCCCGATCGATAGAATGATGAAATTATTCCCGAGTGACAGGACAGGTTTTGATGCTCAAAAGGGTATCCGAGAAAAGCCACTGATTGCCCAACGCGATAGCTATCTGGAGTTCGCATCGTGAAAGAGTGGCTATTATCTCTTTGAGTAACTTCAGGTATTTCAAGAATCGAAAAGTCATAATTGTTTTCATCTGATGCGCTCTTTTGCCGGAAGCGAAATTTTTGTCCCTTAATTCTGAAGCCGTCATTCTGACCATCACCCTCTCGTCTGATCCACACGGTGCAACCCGCTGGGACCTTGGCGACATGAGAGTTCGTTATGAGGTATCCATAGCTGGAGAACGCCGTTCCACTGGCAATTCGGTTGCCGTAATCATCAAGGCAAACGATATGGAAGACTCCGGATCGGATTCGATCGATTGTGTCGGAAAGTGCCATTGCGACTTGACTACCATATTGTCCCGCCGGACCATGCGGAATTCCTTTTACGGCTCGCAACTGCGGTTTGCTCACGATCCCGGAGCGGTGCGAGCAAGCCGTTGACGCTAGCAGCGGTCATTCGAACAGGCGCTAGTCTAGCGCTGTAGACCGAAGACGAATTTCCAGGGAAATTCAACCATCAATGACGCCATCACCGCTAATGTAGGCAGGCGGGGGAATTCCAAGGGTTAATTTGCGCCATACGTAGTCGCATGGTGCTCTGAGAGCTAGGCTCGGCAGGGAACGAAAGCCACACCTTGTCCATATTCATAGTATGAACAGCTTGGGTTGTTCAGGATTACTTGAACCTGATCGGGTCGTGCCTGAGCGCAAACTTGCATCGCATGTACTATCTGGGCGTTGCTGCGTGCGCCAGCCATGCCCACATAAAATTCATTCTGGGGTTCGCCATACCATCGAGCTTGCCAACACGTCTCTACAGGAATGGCGTTCGCAGCCGTGATAATTCCAAATGCAGCCAGCAATACAGATAAACGTAATGCGCGCATTGAAATTTTCCTCCCCAAGTATGTTTCGAGATATTAGTTGCGACGCAGCTAATTTGCAAGCGTCGCCACATGCCGGAGGGCTGCGGCAACTGCGCAGATTGCGACTGTCTTTCAGTAAGGTGAGAAGTTCGGCGCTTCGCATAGCGTCGGCCCTTCGTCTAACGATCTTCGGGTGGCCTCCCACCCGAAGCTCGAAGAGCGAAGGGTGGTGCCCCCGGCAGGGATCGAACCCGCGACCTTCGGCTTACAAAACCGCTGCTCTACCAGCTGAGCTACAAGGGCACGGCGCTCCGGTAGCACATTTGGTGCGCCAGTAAAGACAAAACTCCGTTTTGGGTTGCCAATGGATGCCGTGGCTTAGCCGGCATGCTGAAAAGCGCTGCGCCGCTTCCTACATATTTCTTGGGTGCAATCGCATCGAACGGGTGCCGCATGATCAGATTCGTCATCATCCTGCCGCTCATCGTCGTGACTTGGCTTCTCTTGGTGAAGGTCATCGGCGATCTGAAGAAGGCCAACATCGACTGGACCGGCGTCGCCACCTTCGTCGGCTTCATCGTGCTGGCTTTCTGGCTGAGGCACATCACGGGGATGGGATGAAGTGAGCGAGTAGCGAATAGCGAGTAGCGAATAGAGGATTTGCATTCAGCATATCCCCACTTTCGCTACTCGCCATTCGCTACTCCCTATTCGCTCAATCCCGGCGAAAAAAATCGCGAAAATACTTCGAACCTTTTTCCGGGCCGCAGCGACAGACGATCAAGAGGCGGATGGTTCGCCTCTCCACCGAAACAGGAGATCGTCATGTTCAAGCGCACCATCGTTTCCGGCCTCATCGCCACCACCGTCGCCGCCGGCTCGCTCGTCGGCACCGTTCAGCCTTCGGCCGCCCACGACCATCATCACCGCCGCGAGCTCGGCATCGGCATCGCCGCCGGCGTTGGCGGTTTCGTTCTCGGCAGCCTGCTTGCCCAGCAGCAGCCCCGCACCGTCTATGTCGAGGACGACGGCTACGACTCGATCCACGTCCGCCGCTGCTATGCCCGTTACGCCAGCTACGACGAGCGCACCGACACCTATATGAGCTACGACGGCCCGCGTTATTGCAGGCTCTAGGAGGGAGCTGAACAAACGGCTGGAAAGAGGGGCTGCGCGCAGCCCCTTTTCTTGCGTTGAGCATCCGCCTGATTGGCTTGATTTGAAGCGGACGTTTCCGCCTCCAGCGATTCAGGAATTCGGCTTCAGCTCCGGCATTGCCAATCCCGCCGCCTTGCAGGCGCCGATGACTGAAACGCCATTTATTGCAACGAGTTCAAAGCTGTTTCCGGCATCGGGATAGATCTTGCCGATGAAAGGCTCGTTGCCGCCGGGAGAGCCCTTGTCGTCCACATAGCCGCACGCCACGATCTCGTGGCGGCCGTTCAAACTGCGCTCGCCAGCGAGCATAGTCCCGAATTTCGCAGCGATAGGGTTCTTCAAATGCTGGCGGACGCCTGCGGTGATGATCTCCTCCAGGGCCAGCGAGATCGGAACGGGATCGACCAGTGGGCTGCTGCTGGGGTTGCCGTTCGGTTCGACCGGCGGCGGTGCCGCCGCCACGCATCCGCAAAGTGAGGCGGCGGATAGGAGGTAAAGTGTTTTCCGCATCCGTGCCCTTTCGCATGCATGCCGACGGCGCGGCAAGACGGTCAAGCCCGGCGTCCGGACTGGCTATTGTCTGTCGGTCTTGCCGAGCACCAACGATGTACAGCGATTTTGCAAGCGTTTAGTCTGGCTTTGACGGCATCGAGGGGAGGGTCGCTTGGACAATCAGGATCCCAAGGAAGAACGGGTCGAACCGGTTTTCCGCAACGGCACTATCACCATCGTCGGCATCCTGCTGGCGTTCTCGCTAGGCTTCATCACCCATTGGGCGGCCAACCCGATCCCATGGCAGACCTACCATCTGATTGCCGTCCTGCCGATCCTGGTCGGCATTGCGCTGCAGATCCGGGCGCTGGCCATTTTGCTCGACATTAAATCGCTGCAGCGAAGCATTCATGACCGCGCCAGTCGGATATTCCTCGCCGGCCTCATTTTCGCGGCCTGTGGCGGCGATCCTGCTCGATTTCTTCGACATATCGGCAAAGAGCGCCTTGCCGGGCGCGTCCTAATACGCTTTCACGCCGCCGATCATCTTCGTCACTTCGACCGCGGCGTCGCGCACCAGTGGACCGATCTCGGCCAGCCGCTCGGGCGTGACCCGCACCGTCGGTCCGGACACCGAAACGCCGCCGAGCGGCTCGCCGAACTCGTTGAAGATGGCGGCGGCCACGCAGCGCATGCCGGGGTGGCGCTCCTCGTCGTCGACCGACCAGCCGCGATGCTTGATAACGGCCAGATCATGGGCCAGCGCCGAGATGTCGGAAAGCGTCTTGTCCGTGTAGCGCTGCAGGCCCGCCTTGCGCAGGATAGCGGCGACCCGTTCCGGCTCGAGATGCGCCAGCACCGCCTTGCCGATGCCGGAAGCATGAAAGGGGCTGCGCGTGCCCGGCCGGAAAAAAGCGCGGATCGCCTGGTGCGTCTCGACCTGGCTGACGAAGACGACGCAATCGTCCTCGGCGACGCCGAGATTGGCGGTCTCGCCGGTCTTTTCCATCAATTCCTGCATGACGATGCGCGCGCGGTCGACCAGCTTGCGCCGGCGCAGGAAGGCTGCGCCCATGCGGTAGGTCTCGACGCCCACGGACCAGAGCTGGTCGCTCGTGTCGAACTCGACCATGCCGTGGTTCTCCAGCGTCGTCAGCATGCGATAGGCGGTCGAGGCGGCAATGCCGCTTTGCGCCGCGATCTCGCTCAGCGACAAGCCGCTGGCCTCGGCAACGATCGCCAGGATCCGCAGCGCCCGGTCGAGCGACTGCACCGAGGCCGCTTCGGATGGGCCGTTGAAGGCGCGCGGCCGGCCGCGCTGGCGTTTTTCCGTCGTTTCCATACCGGCCATTCTCGCCGATTTGACATCGCATGCAATGAAAAAGTTTTTCAGTGGTGGCCATGAGAGATTTTTTGGAAAAGGAAAAGTGAAGCGAAATCAGCCGACAACGGCGGTTTTCTAGAAATGAAAAAATATTCTGAAAAAATTGAAAAATCGAACGCACGCTGTCATTGTCAAGCCAACCAACGAATGGAGGCTCACCATGGCCAGGATGCGCGCTGTCGACGCTGCGGTTCTCGTTCTCGAAAAGGAAGGCATCACCAATGCCTTCGGTGTGCCGGGCGCGGCGATCAATCCGCTCTATTCGGCGCTGAAGGCGCGCGGCACCATCCGCCATGTGCTGGCGCGCCATGTCGAAGGCGCCTCGCACATGGCGGAAGGCTATACGCGGGCCAAGGCCGGCAATATCGGGCTCTGCATCGGCACTTCCGGTCCGGCCGGCACCGACATGATCACCGGCCTCTATTCGGCCTCGGCGGATTCTATTCCCATCCTCTGCATCACCGGGCAGGCGCCGCGCGCCCGCCTCAACAAGGAGGATTTCCAGGCCGTCGACATCGCCTCGATCGCCGCGCCGGTCGCCAAATGGGCCGTCACCGTCATGGAGCCCTATCTGGTGCCGATGACGCTGCAGAAGGCCTTCCATCTGATGCGCTCCTCGCGGCCCGGCCCGGTTCTGGTCGACCTGCCGGTCGACGTGCAGCTTGCCGAGATCGAATTCGATATCGACGCCTATGAGCCGCTCGCTCCCTTCAAGCCGGCGATAACGCGTGCCCAGGCCGAGAAGGCGCTGGCGATGCTCAACGAGGCTGAAAAGCCGCTGATCGTCGCCGGTGGCGGCATCATCAACGCCGACGCGTCCGACCTTTTGATCGAATTCGCCGAAGTCACCGGCGTGCCGGTCATCCCGACGCTGATGGGCTGGGGCGCGATCCCCGACGACCACCGGCTGATGGCCGGCATGTGCGGCCTGCAGACCTCGCATCGCTACGGCAATGCGACGATGCTTGAAGCCGATTTCGTCTTCGGCATCGGCAACCGTTGGGCCAACCGCCATACCGGTTCAGTCGACGTCTACACCAAGGGGAAAAAATTCATCCATGTCGACATCGAGCCGACCCAAATCGGCCGCGTCTTCGCGCCGGATCTAGGCCTCGTCTCGGATGCGGGTGCCGCGCTGAAGATCCTGCTCGACGTCGCCACCGAATGGCGCACCGCCGGCAAGCTGCGCGACTGGTCGGGCTGGGCGAAGGAGTGCCAGCAGCGCAAGAAGACCATGAAGCGCAAGACGCACTTCGAGCAGGTGCCGCTGAAGCCGCAGCGCGTCTATGAGGAGATGAACAAGGCGTTTGCCCGCGACACCACCTATGTCACCACGATCGGCCTGTCGCAGATCGCCGGCGCGCAGTTCCTGCATGTCTACAAGCCGCGCAACTGGATCAATTGCGGCCAGGCCGGCCCGCTGGGCTGGACGCTGCCGGCGGCACTCGGCGTGCGCGCAGCGGATCCGGATCGCGACATCGTCGCGCTTTCCGGCGACTATGATTTCCAGTTCATGATCGAGGAGCTGGCCGTCGGCGCCCAGCACAAGCTGCCTTACATCCACGTCGTCGTGAACAACGCCTATCTCGGACTGATCCGCCAGGCGCAGCGTGGCTTCTCGATGGACTATGAAGTGAGCCTCGCCTTCGAGAACGTCAACCGCGCCGGCGATCCGGAGGCCGGCTACGGCGTCGATCATGTCGCGGTGGCGGAGGCGATGGGCTGCAAGGCGGTCCGCGTCAAGAAGCCCGAGGAATTTGCCGGCGCCTTCAAGGAGGCGCAGCGGCTGATGAAGGAGCACCAGGTTCCGGTCGTGCTGGAATTCATCCTCGAGCGCGTCACCAACATTTCCATGGGCACGGAAATCGACAAGGTCACCGAATTCGAGGAGCTTGCCGAGCGCAATGAGGATGCGCCGACGGCCATCATGATGTTGGATTGAGTTCAGGCGGACGAAGGAGAAAAAGAATGCCGCGTTTTTCAGCCAATCTCTCGATGCTCTTCGGCGAGCACGAGTTCCTCGATCGTTTCGATGCCGCCGCCCGCGCGGGCTTCAAGGGCATCGAATATATCGGCCCATATGACCATGCCCCGGATGTGGTAGCGGCGCGGCTGAAGAAGAACGGCCTGACGCAGGTTCTCTTCAACCTGCCGGCCGGCGACTGGGCGAAGGGCGAACGCGGCATCGCCGTCTTGCCCGACCGGGTGCCGGAATTCCGCCAGGGCGTCGCCAAGGCGATCACCTACGCCCATGCGCTGGGCTGCGAGCAGATCAACTGCCTCGCCGGCATCGCGCCGCAGGGCGCCGACCGCACGGTTCTGGAGAACGTCTTTGCCGAGAACCTCGCTTTCGCGGCCGAGAAGCTGGAGCAGGCCGGCATCAGGCTGCTGATCGAGCCGATCAACACCCGCGACATCCCCGGCTTCTTCCTGAATTATTCCGACCAGGCGCTGGCGCTGATCGACCGCATCGGCTCGAAGAACCTGTTCCTGCAATACGACATCTACCACATGCAGATCATGGAGGGGGATCTCGCCCGTACAATCGAGGCAAACCTTCCCCGCATCGCGCATATCCAGCTTGCGGACAATCCCGGCCGTCACGAGCCGGGGACGGGCGAGATCAACTATCCCTTCCTCTGCGATCACATCGACCGCCTCGGCTATTCCGGCTGGATCGGCGCCGAATACAAGCCGAAAGCAGGCACCGAAGCCGGGCTCGGCTGGTTCCGCGAATTCGCCGGGCAGGGGAGCGCGGCGGCTTAGAGCCGGCGGTGAAACTGCTGATCTCCCGCCTCGTGGGAGATGGCCGGCAGGCCAGAGGGGGGCGCGAAGAAACGCGACCTCGACAATTACGACGGAGAACAACATGGAAACCATCGGCTTCATCGGCCTCGGCATAATGGGCGCGCCGATGGCGGGCCATCTTCTCGATGCCGGCCATGCGGTCGTCGCCAGCGACCATCGCTCCAAGCCGCCCGCCGATCTCCTCGCCAGGGGCCTGAAGACCGTTTCCGGCCACGACGCCGTGGCCAAGGCCGCCGACATCATCATCACCATGGTGCCCGATACGCCGCAGGTCGCCGACGTGCTGTTCGGCGAGAACGGCGTCGCCTCTGGTCTCACAAAGGGCAAGCTCGTCATCGACATGAGCTCGATCTCGCCGATCGCCACCAAGGAATTCGCCAAGAAGATCAACGAACTTGGCTGCGACTATCTCGATGCGCCGGTGTCAGGCGGCGAGGTCGGCGCCAAGGCGGCGTCGCTCACTATTATGGTCGGCGGCGAGGAGAAGGCGTTCGAACGCGCCAGGCCGATCTTCGAGAAGATGGGCAAGAACATCACGCTGGTCGGACCGAACGGAGTCGGCCAGACCACCAAGGTCGCCAACCAGATCGTCGTGGCGCTGACCATCGAAGCCGTCGGCGAAGCGCTGGTCTTCGCCTCGAAGGCGGGCGCCGATCCGGCCAAGGTAAGGCAGGCGCTGATGGGCGGGCTCGCCGCCTCGCGCATCCTCGAAGTGCATGGCGAGCGCATGATCAAACGCACCTTCGCGCCCGGCTTCCGCATCGAGCTGCACCAGAAGGACCTCAACCTCGCGCTGGAAGGCGCCAAGGCGCTCGGCGTCTCGCTGCCCAACACCTCGACCACGCAGCAGCTCTTCAATTCCTGCGCCGCCAATGGCGGCGCCAAGGAGGATCACTCGGCGCTGGTGAGAGCGCTGGAGCGGATGGCGGGACATGAAGTGGGATAGGAGTGAGTAGGAATTAGTGAGTAGTCAGTAGTCAGTAGTCAGTAGTTAGTAAGATTTCGTGCTCACTACTCACTACTCACTACTCACTACTCACTCACCAAGAACTTCCTCGCCGCATAAAGGCTCACCGCCGCCGCGTTCGATACGTTCAGCGAGTGGATCGCGCCTGGCATGTCGAGGCGGGCGAGCGTCGTCACCGTCTCGCGCGTTTTCTGGCGCAGGCCTTTGCCTTCCGCGCCCAGCACCAGCGCGATCCTCTCGCCGGCGAAGGTCTTCTCCAGTTCGGCCGGCCCTTCGGAATCGAGCCCGATGGTCTGGAAACCGGCCTCGTGCAGCTGTCCCAGCGCATCGGCGAGGTTCTTCACCTCGATCTGGTCGATATGCTCGAGCGCGCCGGAGGCGGATTTGGCCAGCACGCCCGATTCCTGCGGGCTGTGGCGGGCAGTCGTGATCAGCGCGCCGGCGCCGAAGGCGACCGCGGAGCGCAGGATCGCGCCGACATTGTGCGGGTCGGTCACCTGGTCGAGCACCAGCACCAGCGTTGTGTCGCCAAGCGCGTCGAGACGCTTCGGCTTGAGCGGCTCGGCTTCGATCAGCACGCCCTGATGCACAGCGTCCGACCCGGTGATCCTGTCGATGTCCTTCGGCTCGACCAGCTCGGCCTTGAAGGGCAGGGCGGCAAGGTCGCCGATCGCCAGCCGTTCGGCGGCGTTGCGCGTCACCAGCATCGTCCTGATCTTGCGCCGCGGGTTGTCGAGCGCGGCCCGTACGGTATGCAGGCCGTAAAGCCGCACCAGCCCGTCGGCGGCAGCCTCGCCCGGCGGCACCGGCTGGCGCGGCCGGAATGCCGGCGGCCCGCCCGCCTTCTGGTCGCGATGCGCGCGCCTCAGCTTGGCGTAGTGGGTGTCCTTGCGCGTGCCGGACTTGTTGCTTTTATCGTCGCTCATGGCGGCCTCTATAGCCGTCCCGTCCGGCTAAGGATATGGGCTGGACAAATGAATGCCGAACATCCTCGAAAAACCCTGGCCGCGCCGGTTGACACCCACCGGCCTTGCCGCCATAAGGCGCTTCGCTGATTTCGGAGAACATCTTACTCGGGCTTCGGATCGGCGAAAATGCCTCGTTGCATGGCTCCGGCGGCAGACTGGAGAGGTGCCCGAGTGGTTAAAGGGGACGGACTGTAAATCCGTTGGCTTAGCCTACGTTGGTTCGAATCCAACCCTCTCCACCACTGCCGGCCCGGAAGCCCTGAAACGAAAAGTCTCGGACCGAAAGTGCATGGCGCTTTTCGGATGAATCCGGTACCTCAGTGCAAGGCGCGGGTATAGCTCAGTGGTAGAGCAGCAGCCTTCCAAGCTGAATATGCGGGTTCGATTCCCGCTACCCGCTCCAGATTTCTTCCCGCGGAACCTCAAATGAAACGCCGCGCGCCGTGGCACGCGGCGTGCTAGCAGGCCGCTTCACTTAGCTGTTGAAAGCCGAGGCGACCTGATGGTTCTGCGGCACTTGGCCGTTCGGCGTCAGCTTGTCGACAATGCCGGGCAGCGCCGTGGAGAGCTGCTGCAGCAATTCCTGCTCGTTCATGCCGGTGCGCTGCGCGATCTCGCGGATCACCGCCGGGCCGAGCGCCGAGCCGAGATCGTTTGCGTTGATCGACTGGTTCTGGCCGGTGCCGACCCAGGAGTCGGCGACGTTGCCATGGCCTGCATTCTTCAGCCTGTCGAGCAGTCCGCCAAGGCCGCCGAGCAGGCCGCCATCGGCGGACGCGTCGGTTCCTGCGGGCGTCGGCGTCGGCGCTTGCGGCGCGGCCGCCTCTTCGCTTCTGCCGCTCAGCATCTTGCCGACCAAAAGCGCGCCGAGCGCGATCATCAGGGGTTTGGTGATATTGCCGCCTGGAACGGCATTGTCGAAAAGGCCCATCGTGGATCTCCTTGTCCAGCCAAGTCCGCCCGGCCCCAGAATGGCGCAAACGGGCGGAATTTCAAGCTGTCTTGAGCTTTTGACAATCATATGACCATGATGGCGCGGCAGGGGAATTTGGAGGGAATAATGGGCATTATCAGCTGGATCATTCTGGGCATCGTTGCCGGCTTCATCGGCAGCAAGATCGTCAACAAGACCGGTCAGGGCATGATCATGGATATCGTGCTCGGCATTGTCGGCGCCATTGTCGGCGGGGTCATCTTCAGCGCCTTCGGCGCGTCGGGCGTCACCGGCCTCAACATCTGGAGCCTGATCGTGGCCGTCATCGGCTCTGTCATCGTGCTCTGGGCCTATCACCAGTTTTCCGGCAAGCGCACGCTGTAGAAGGCCAGGAAACAGCCGGTAGGCTGCTGGAGGTCGACCCGACCGGGTCGACCTAGGCTGGAGGCGCGCCGTCAGGCGACCATGGCCAGCCGGCGTTTTCTTTCGTCGAGCGAGACGATGGCGAGACCGCTGGCCATCACCAGCAGGATGCCGCAGACGGCGAGCGCGTTGGGGAATTGCCCGAACACCAGCAGGCCCGAAATGACCGCCCAGACGGTGAAGCAGTAATAGAAGGGCGCGACCGCGCTTGTCGGCCCGACCCGGTAGGCCATGAAGATGAAGAAATGGCCGAAGATCAGGAACAGGCCCGCTCCGGCGATCAGGAGCAGATGATGTCCTTCGGGCCTTACCCATTGCTCGGAGACAAGGTGCGCCGCGCCTGAGCCGGCCAGCACCACCACGACCGCGGAGATGGCGACGATCATGCCCGGCACCTCGGCGCCGACCCTGCGTCCGGCAAGGTCGCGTACCGCCGCGAAGGCGGCGTTGCCGAGCGCCAGCAGGGCGAAAAGCGAAATACCCTGCATCGTCGGCTGCGCCACCATGAGCGCCCCGACAAAGCCAAGGCCGATCAGCGCCATGCGCGTGGCGCCGATCTTTTCGCCGAACAGCATCGAGGAGCCGACCAGCACGATGAGCGGTGTGACTTGCCCGAGCGCGGTGGAATCCGCGATCTGCATGTTGGCTAAAGCCACGACGTAACACAGGATCGCCAGTAGCTCGAACAGGTTGCGGCGCAGCACCTTGCGTTCGAAGAGCAGCGGGATCTGCCTGGCGTAGCCAAGCATCAGAAGCAGCGGCACGCCCCACAGCGTGGCGGCAGCACCCCGCAACAGGAGGACTTCATAAGGCGGCAATCCGACGGTGGCGAGCTTCATCATCGTGTCGTTGACGAGGTAGGACCCCGTCGAGACGATCATGAACAGCGGGCCGCGGATATTGGATGGAATGAACTGCATCCGGCGAACAAGATCAGAGCGGCGTCGTGGCGGCAATGGGCCAGCCGGGAGCCTTTGATTTTACACGCGGCAGCCCTATATCCGCGCCATATCCCACCGAAATCGACCATTGGTTCGGGTCGAGCAAGAATCCGCTCAGCCACAAGGTACTTGTGTTTTTAAGCGGTTGTCGCTAATCGCCCCGCATTCGACTGAACTGAAGGTCAAGGCCGTCCAAGGAAAGAGACTATGGCAAAAGGTAAATTCGAGCGCACCAAGCCGCATGTGAACATTGGCACGATCGGTCACGTCGATCATGGCAAGAC
>NZ_VFWS01000121.1:0-15446 GCF_006443065.1 Mesorhizobium sp. B1-1-5
TGGCTATTCGCTCAATTACCTTTTCGCAATCGGCACGTAATCGCGTTCCGTGGCGCCGGTGTAGAGCTGGCGTGGGCGACCGATCTTCTGGTGCGGATCCTCGATCATTTCCTTCCACTGCGCGATCCAGCCGACGGTGCGGGCGACCGCGAACAGCACGGTGAACATGGTGGTGGGGAAGCCCAGCGCCTTCAGCGTGATGCCGGAATAGAAGTCGACATTCGGGTAGAGCTTCTTTTCGATGAAGTACTCGTCGGTTAGCGCGATCTTTTCCAGCTCCATCGCGATGTCGAGCAGCGGATCGTCCTTGATGCCGAGCTCGCCCAGCACCTCATGCGCGGTCTTCTGCATGATCTTGGCGCGCGGATCGTAGTTCTTGTAGACGCGGTGGCCGAAGCCCATCAGCCGGAACGGGTCGTTCTTGTCCTTGGCGCGGGCAATGAACTCGGGGATGTGGTCGACATGGCCGATCTCGCCCAGCATGTTGAGGGCCGCTTCGTTGGCGCCGCCATGCGCCGGACCCCACAGGCATGCGATACCGGCGGCGATGCAGGCGAACGGGTTGGCGCCCGATGAGCCGGCCAGGCGCACGGTCGAGGTCGAAGCGTTCTGCTCGTGGTCGGCGTGCAGGATGAAGATGCGGTCCATGGCGCGCGCCAGCACCGGATTGATCTTGTATTCCTCGCACGGCACGGCAAAGCACATGTGCAGGAAGTTGGCCGCGAAGCCGAGATCGTTCTTCGGGTAAATGAAAGGTTGGCCGATATGGTACTTATAGGCCATCGCGGCGATCGTCGGCATCTTGGCGATCAGGCGCATGGAGGCGACCATGCGCTGATACGGGTCCGAGATGTCGGTCGAGTCGTGGTAGAAGGCCGACAGCGCGCCGACCACGCCACACATCACCGCCATCGGATGCGCGTCGCGGCGAAAGCCGGTGAAGAAGCGCGACATCTGCTCATGCACCATCGTGTGGCGCGTCACGCGATAATCGAAGTCGTCCTTCTGCGCCTTGGTCGGCAACTCGCCGTAGAGCAGCAGGTAGCAGACCTCTAGGAAGTCGCCATGCTCGGCGAGCTGATCGATCGGGAAGCCGCGATGCAGCAGGATGCCGGCATCGCCGTCGATGAAGGTGATCCCCGATTCGCAGCTCGCGGTTGAGGTGAAACCGGGATCGTAGGTGAAGGCGCCGGTGGTGCTGTAGAGCGAACCGATATCGATGACGTCCGGCCCGACCGTCCCGCTTCGCACCTTCAATTCGTGCGTCTTGCCGGCGAGCTCGAGCCTGGCGGCCGACTCGCGCGTTTTGCTGCCCGGTTCCGGTTTTGTCGCAGCTTCGCTCATTCTCAACTCCTTTTGTTCCTCATGCCGGCAAGGCAATTCCTGCAAACGACACGTCGAAGTCACCGGAATGCGCGAACTCGCCACCGCATTTTAGGAGGTGCGTGCCAGATTGGGCCAAGCCCAATGTTGCACTGCGAAACACACCTTTCAATGCCAATCTTCTTGGGCCAGCTCGCTCCTAATCGATTTGATCTCCAATGCGCGCCAGGCTTTCCTGACGGCCCAGCACGGCAAGCACGTCGAACACCCCGGGCGAGGTGCTGCGGCCGGTCAGCGCGGCTCTCAGGGGCTGCGCCACGGCGCCCAGCTTGTGCCCGCCAGCCTGCGCGAAGTCGCGGATCGAAGCCTCGGCCGAGGCCGCGTTCCAGTCGCCCTGGACAGAAGACAATGCGCTATGCGCGCCGCGCAGAATCGCGCGCGCATCCGCGTTGAGCAAGCCCGCCGCCTTCTCGTCCAACGGCAACGGCCGCTCGACGAACAGGAACGCCGCGCCGTCGACCAGTTCCACAAGAGTTTTCGCCCGCTCCTTGAGGCCGGGCATGGCGGCAAGCAGTTGCGCCTTGCGCCTGTCATCGAGCTTTGCCGCGAGCGCCGGACCGCCTTCGAGATAAGGCAAGGTTGCGACGAAGATGTCGAACAGCGCCCGGTCGTCCATCTTGCGCATATGGACGCCGTTCAGCGCCTCGAGCTTGGCGAAGTCGAAGCGGGCCGCGCCCTTGTTGACGTCGCCGATGTCGAACCAGGCGATCATGTCCTCGATCGACATCACCTCGTCGTCGCCATGGCTCCAGCCGAGCCTGGCCAGATAATTGAGCAGGGCCTCGGGCAGGTAGCCCATGGCGCGATATGCTTCGACGCCGAGCGCGCCGTGCCGCTTCGACAGCTTGGCGCCGTCGGCGCCGTGAATCAGCGGGATGTGCGACATCGACGGCACGTCCCAGCCCATGGCGTTGTAGATCACGGTCTGGCGCGCGGCATTGGTCAGGTGATCGTCGCCGCGGATGATGTGGGTGACGCCCATGTCGTGATCGTCGACGACGACGGCATGCATGTAGGTCGGGACGCCATCGGAACGCAGGATGATGAAGTCGTCGAGATCCTTGTTGGGGAAGCGCACCTCGCCCTGCACGCGGTCGTTGACGATCGTCACGCCCTCGGTCGGCGCCTTGATGCGGATCGCGCCCTTGACGCCTGCCGGCGCCTCGGATGGGCCGCGGTCGCGCCAATGGCCGTTGTAACGCGGCGGCAGGCCCTTGGCACGTGCGGCCTCGCGCATCGCCTCCAGCTCCGCCGGCGTCTCGTAGCTGTAATAGGCCTTGCCCATGCGCACGAGCTCCTCCGCCACCTCGCGGTGACGCGGCGCACGCTCGAATTGCGAGACGGCGTCGCCATCCCAGGAGAGGCCAAGCCAGGTCAGCCCGTCGAGAATGGCGGCCGTGGCGGCTTCGGTGGAGCGCTCGCGATCGGTATCCTCGATGCGCAGCAGCATCGTGCCGCCGGTGTGCTTGGCATAGAGCCAGTTGAACAGCGCCGTGCGCGCCCCGCCGATATGCAGATAGCCTGTAGGCGAGGGGGCAAAACGGGTGACGACCTTGTCGGACATGGAACTCTCGAGGAAGCGCTGAAAAATGCATGTTTCGCGCAGACTTCCACGCGACCGGCGTTCATGTAGCATAGGCGGTCTGGGGCGCAAGGGGCAGACCCGATGGCTGGACGTGGCCGGGGCGCGGAGGAGGGCGAGGGAACGACAGCGGGCGTCAGTGAACGCCTGATGTTTGCTCATGCCGTGCCCGCTGAGGAAGCGCCGGTTTCGCTTCCGGCGCCGCGCCCGCCAGCTGAGCTTCTGCCGCCTGGCGGCGGCACGTTACCGCCAGCCTCGCCGACAGCCAATGTCGGCCGGATCCGCAGACAGCTTGGCCGCGTTTCGCTTCCTGCTCTGCGCCGAAGCGTTGCGGTCGCCGCCACCACCGAGCTCGACCGTGGCGTCGGCTTTCTGCTGGTACCGGTGTTCCTGGCAGCCGGCGTGATCTGTTACTTCTCGCTGAGCGCCGAGCCGGACCTCTACAGGCCGCTTCCGGCGGTCGCCCTGATGGCGGTCTGCGCGGCGGTCTCGCGTTCCCGGCACAGAACGCACCTTGCGTTCATGGCGGCGTTTTTCTGCGCCTTGGGCTTTCTCGCGGCCAAGGTGGAGACCTGGCGGATGGCCACCCCGATGCTGGGTTCCGAAATCCAGACACGGCTGACGGGCCGCCTCGTCACCGCCGAGGCGATGGCCAACGGCCGTGTCCGGCTCACCATAGATCTGATATCCACCGAGCGTCCGAAGCTGCGCTACGCGCCGGACCGTATCAGGCTGTCGGCGCGCAGGATCCCGTCCGGCATGACGGCCGGGTCGATCCTGACCGGCTATGCCAAGCTGCTGCCGCCGACAGGTCCGGTTCGGCCGGACAGCTACGACTTTTCCTTCGACAGCTATTTTGCCGGCATCGGCGCCAGTGGCTTTTTCCTGGGCGATCCGAAACTTGTCGCGTCGACCCAGACAGTTCCAACGGAGGTGCCTTTCGGCGCGCGCGTGGCATCGGCCATAGAAAACGCTCGCGAGGGGATTGCCGACCACATCAGGAGCAGCATCGGTGGTTCCGAGGGTGAGATCGCAGCGGCGCTGATCGTCGGCGTTCGTGCCGGCATTCCGGACGAAATCAACGAGTCGATGCGACGGACCGGCATCTACCACATCATTTCGATCTCCGGCCTGCATATGGCGCTGGTTGCCGGCACGATCATGGTGCTTTTGCGCGGCGCCTTCGCGCTGTTTCCGGATTTCTCGTCGCGGCGGCCGGTGAAGAAATACGCCGCCGGGATCGCACTCATCTCGATCGCCGCCTACCTCATCATCTCCGGCATCGTGGTGGCGGCCGAGCGAAGCTTCATCATGCTGGCCGTGATGCTCGCCGCCGTGCTCTTCGACCGCGCGGCGCTGACAATGCGCAACCTGGCGATCTCTGCCATCGCCGTGATCCTTGTCTCGCCGCACGAAGTGGTTGGCCCGAGCTTCCAGATGTCCTTCGCCGCCACCGCCGCCCTGGTCGGCGCCTATGCCGGCTTTGCCGATTATCGCGCCGGCAAAACGACCGCGCCGCCGGCAAAGCGTTCGTTCCTCGGGTTCCTGTCGCGAAAACTGGTGGTTGGCGTGGGCGGCGCCGCCGTGACGTCGCTCATCGCGGGCAGCGCGACATTGCTGTTTGCCATCTGGCACTTCCAGCGGGTGTCGCCGCTCAGCCTGCTTGCCAATCTGGCGGTCATGCCGATCGTCTCGCTGATCGTCATGCCGTTCGCCGTGCTGAGCGCGCTGGCCATGCCCTTCGGCTTCGACGGTCCGCTCCTCTATGTGATGGGCAAGGGGCTGACGGCGATGATCGCCATCTCGGCATGGATTTCCGAGCGCTCGCCTGTCGATGCCGTCGGGCTGATCTCGATCCAGTCGGTGCTGCTGGCGACGGTCGCGCTGGTCGTCGCGACAATGGCCACCACCTGGCTGAGGCTTGCCGCCGTTCCCTTCGCGCTCGCCGCGCTGCTGGCCATTCCGCACGTCCGCACACCGGATGTGCTCATTTCCGAGGACGCGCATCTGGTGGCGATGCCGATCGGCGGCGGCGAGCTTGCCGTCAATCGCGAACGCTCCAACGAGTTCACTACCGACAACTGGAAACGGGCGCTGAAAGCCGAGGATATCGTGCCGCCGGAAAGGTTCGCCAAAGATACGCTGGACATTGCCGATCCCGTCGACCTGCCACCCGGCTCGCCCTTCTATTGCACCGGCGATCTCTGCATCGGCCGGCATCCTTCCGGCGCGATCGTCGCGCTCGCCGAGACCCGCGACGCCGCCCGGCCGGCCTGCGGTTTCGCCGACCTCATCGTCATCAACGACGCCACGGCCTATAACCCATGCCGCGATCCGCGTGTGCTCGTCGTCACCAAGCGGCAGCTGGCGCGCGACGGCAGCGCCGCCGTCTTCTTCGATCCGCAATCGGCAACCGCGCGGCCAACCGTCCGCTACGCGGTCGTAGAACCATACCGACCCTGGCACGAGCAGCGGAAATACACGCGCGAGGCGAGGGGACTGGCGCCCTATAAGCAGCCGGAAAACCAGCCGCCGCACCGGCCCAATAGATTGTCGTCCGGGCGAAGACGGCGAGCAGTTCTGCTCAATAGCGGCGAATAAGTCCCACGAGCTTGCCCTGAACCTTGACCCGGTCCGGTCCAAAGATCCGGGTCTCATAGGCCGGGTTGGCGGCTTCGAGCGCGATCGAGGCACCCTTGCGGCGGAAACGCTTCAAGGTTGCCTCCTCATCGTCGACGAGCGCCACCACGATCTCGCCCGGGCTTGCCGTGTTGGCATTGCGGATGATGACGGTATCGCCGTCGAAGATCCCGGCCTCGATCATCGAGTCGCCCTTGACCTCCAACGCATAATGCTCGCCGCCCATGATCATGTCCGGCGGCACCGAGATCGAATGCGTCTGGTGCTGGATGGCGTCAATCGGCACGCCGGCGGCGATGCGGCCCATCACCGGAATGGATACGGCCGCCGCGGCCTCGTCGTCATTGCTTGGCGTCGGGGTGCGCGATGGCGTCGCCGGCTTGACCTGGCGATTGAGATTGCCTTGGCCGCCCTGGATGACGCTCGGCGAAAACTTCTTCGCGGCATTAAGGCCTGGCGCGATCGAGTCGGGCAGGCGCAGCACTTCCAGCGCGCGCGCCCGGTTCGGCAGCCGGCGAATGAAGCCGCGTTCTTCCAGCGCCGTGATCAGCCGGTGGATGCCGGACTTGGAGGCAAGGTCGAGCGCCTCCTTCATCTCATCGAATGATGGAGGAATTCCGCTCTCCTTCAGGCGTTCATGGATGAACATCAGGAGTTCATGTTGTTTGCGCGTCAGCATCGGCGGCCCCCACGGGTTCTGAAACCAGAATCAGAAAAACAAACCCAGAACAAACACTATCTGTTCCAGTTGTGTTCCGCAACCGTTTAAAGTTTAGTGAATTTGTTAAGGCGGCCGAAACGATGTCGCATCCGGTGATGCCTTGGCCGTCCCGGCTGGGGTAGGGGCGTTGATTCCGCTCGGATTTGGAGCCTCCTTAAGCTGAATCAAGAGCCGACACCATCACGAAGCCGTGGATGGGATCACGTCGGTTTCTGCGCAAGCGTGCCGCACCGTGCCAACCTTAGCAATGGTTCCGATCCAGGGTCTTCGCCGTCTATGGACCAGCTAACATAGGACCAAAGGTTCTTGCCCTGTCGCCGACGGTGGTGAGACAACCCCCTTGGCCAGATCGAAATGGAGGCGGCAGCACAATGAGGGGAATTCCTGATTTCGCCGAAGTCGAGGCGATGGATGCCGCGGATCCGCTGCGCGCCACACGCGATCGCTTCGTCTTGCCGGAAGGCGTCATATACCTCGACGGCAATTCGCTGGGCGCTGCTTCGATCGACGCCTTCAACGAGATCGAGACTGCCGCGAGGCAGGAATGGGCGCGGGATCTCATCCGCGCCTGGAACACCGCCGACTGGTTCGATATGCCCATCGAGCTGGGCGACCAGCTCGGGCGCCTGATCGGCGCGAAACCCGGCCAGACGGTCGTTTGCGACACGACCTCGATCAATATCTACAAGGTCCTGCATGCGGCACTTGCAATGCGGCCCGAGCGTTCGGTGATCGTTGCCGAGGCCGACAGCTTTCCGACCGACCTCTACATGGCGGAAGGGGTCGCATCGACGCGGCCCGGCACGGTGCTGCGGCTCGAAGGCGCCGATGCCCCGACGATTGAGGAACTGGTCGACGATCGCGTCGCCGTCATCCTGGTCAACCACGTCAACTACAAATCCGGCCGGCTGCGCGACATGGCGGCGCTCACCCGCAAGGCCCATGAAGCCGGGGCGTTGATCGTGTGGGACCTCTGCCACACGGCGGGTGCGCTGCCGGTGGATCTCGACGGCTCGAATGCCGATTTCGCTGTCGGCTGCACCTACAAATATCTCAATGGCGGGCCGGGCTCGCCGGCCTTCATCTACGCCGCGAACCGCCACCACCGCGACATTCGCCAGCCGCTCAGCGGCTGGTGGAGCCATGCCCGGCCTTTCGCATTCGAGCAGGGCTATGCCGCCGGCACGGGGATCCGGCGGTTCCTGTGCGGAACGCAGCCGGTGCTGTCGATGCGCGCGCTGAAAGGCGCGCTGGATATCTGGAACGACGTCGACATGACAGCCGTGCGTGGAAAAAGCGTCGCGCTGACGGACCTGTTCATTCGGCTTGTCGAGGCCAGATGCGGCGGCTTCGGTCTTGAGTTGGAGAGCCCGCGCTCAGGCGCAGAACGCGGCAGCCAGGTATCGTTCGCCCATCCAAATGGCTACCAGGTGATGCGCGCCCTGATCGAGCGCGGCGTGATCGGCGATTTCCGCGCGCCATCCACCATTCGTTTCGGCTTCACGCCGCTCTATGTCGGTTACCGAGATGTCTGGAATGCGGTCGAGGTGCTGGAGGACATCCTGCGCACTGGCATCTGGCAAGACGCGCGCTTTGCCGTCAAAACAACCGTTACCTGACTTTGAATCGGCGATGCCGAACAAATGACCTGATCGCGGAGGCACCGTTGCTGGGACATCGTATTGTCGACTGGGATGACGCCTACGCAAATGGCGCCAATATCGCGGGTGGCGACCGCTGGCCGGCGGCGTGGGATGGACCGGCGCGGGCGTTTCGCGAACAACGGCTGGCGGAGGGCAGGTCGCGGCTCGATATCGTGTATGGCGAAGCGCCGCGCAATCGCTTCGACCTATTTCTCCCGTCTGCGGCGCCAAAGGGGCTCGTTGTGTTCATCCACGGCGGCTACTGGATGGAGTCGGACAAGAGCTCCTGGTCGCATCTGGCTGGAGGCGCGATCGGCCGCGGCTTTGCCGTCGCCATGCCCTCCTACACGCTTTGCCCGCAGACCAGGATCGGCGGCATAGTCGGCGAGGTCGCTGCAGCGATCGAGAAGGTGGCGACCATGGTCGATGGTCCGCTGATGCTGACCGGGCACTCGGCCGGCGGCCATCTCGCCAGCCGAATGATGACCACGGCCTCACCGCTATCATCCGATGTGGCGCGGCGCATACGCCAGGTGGTTTCGATTTCAGGCCTGCACGACCTTCGGCCGCTGATGTTCACAGCGCTGAACGAGACCCTGAACATCGACGAGCCGGAAGCGCGGAGCGAAAGCCCGGCATTGTTGCGGCCTCGACTGGGAGCCTGCATCACCTGCTGGGCCGGCGGCGGCGAGCGTGCGGAATTCCTGCGCCAGAGCGCGTTGCTCGCCAACGTCTGGACAGGGCTCGGCGCCGCCACACGTTCAGTGGTCGAGCCGGACCGACATCATTTCAATATTGTCGATGGTCTCGCCGACCCGGATCATCCCCTGACCCGTACGTTGGTCGACGAATAAGGGTTATGATCGACTTCGTCGACGTCTGGACGATCGACTTCGTCGGCGCCTAGCGCAGCATGAGCACGCTGCATTCAGCGCCGGCTTCCGCGGCCGGCGCAAAGGGTTCGCGCACGATCAGACCGTCGGCGTCGGCGAGCATCCGCAGCATAGAGGAGTCCTGGATGCCGAAAGGCGTCGCGACCAGGGTGCCGGTGTCCTCGCGCACGACGGCGCGCACATAGTCCTGCCTGAGGTCGTTGGCCCGCATCGCGGTGCCAAGCCGAGCCGTTCGCATATCCTGCCGATGATCGCGGCCGCCGAGCCGGGCGAGCAGCGGCTTCAGGAAGAGTTGCGAGCAGACAATGCTTGCCACCGGATTGCCGGGCAGGCCGATGCAGCGGACATTGCCAAGCCGGCCAAACATCAGCGGTTTGCCGGGGCGCATGGCGATCTTCCAGAAGTCGAGCTGCATGCCTTCGCCGGTCAGCACGCCATGGACGAGGTCGTGGTCGCCGACCGAGGCGCCGCCGAGCGTGACGATGACATCGGCGTTCGCCTCGACCGCTTGCCGGACGAGCGCGGCAATCGCCTCCTGGCGGTCGGCGGCGATGCCGAGATCGAGCGCGCGCGCGCCGACCGACTGGGCGGCGGCGGCAACGCCATAGGCATTCGACGAAATGATCTGGTCGGGGCCGAGAGCGCTGCCCGGCGGCAGCAATTCGTCGCCGGTGGCGATGATCGCGACCAGCGGCCGGCGCACGATGTTCAGGGCTGGGTGGTTGGCCGAGGCCGCCAGCGAAAGGGCCGCCGCATCGAGAACGCGGCCCTTTTCGAGCAGCACGTCGCCCTGACCGAAGTCGAGCCCGCGGCGGCGGACATTGCGTGCTTCCGCGGTTGGCTCCGTCAGCTCGATCCAGCCATTGCCGAGATCGCGGACGTTTTCCTGGATGACGACGGTGTCGGCGCCCTCCGGCAACGGCGCCCCGGTGAAGATGCGCACGGCCTGGCCCTCGCCGACGGTTCCGGAGAAAGCGCGCCCGGCGGGCGCCATGCCGATGACCTCGAGTAGCGCCGGCGCCGAGGCGACATCGGAGAAGCGCGCCGCATAGCCGTCCATTGCGGAGGCATCGAAAGGTGGCTGCGTGCGCAGCGCCACCACCGGCTCGGCCAGCACGCGGCCCGCCGCGTCAGCCAGCGGAACGCGCTCGCCCGGCAGAGCCGTCACGCCGTCGAGCAGGCGTTCGAGCGCCTCGGTGACCGGAAGCAAGGCCATTATGAACCCGCCTTGTAGTCGCCGGACTTGCCGCCGGTCTTCTCGACCAGCCGGACGCCGGAAATCACCATCCCGCGGTCCGCTGCCTTGGCCATGTCGTAGATGGTGAGGCAGGCGACTGAAGCGGCGGTCAGCGCCTCCATCTCCACGCCCGTCTTGCCGGTGACGCGGGCGAGCGCGGTAACCTTGAGACCTGGCAAGGAATGGTCCGGCTCGATCTCGACGGCAACTTTGGTCAGAAGCAGCGGATGGCAGAGCGGGATCAGCTCGTGCGTCTTCTTCGCGGCCATGATGCCGGCGATACGGGCAGTCCCCAATACGTCGCCTTTCTTGGCGTCGCCGGCCAGGATCATCTCCAGCGTTTCCGGCTGCATGGAGACAGACCCTTCAGCGACTGCCGTGCGCGTCGTCTCGGCCTTGTCGCCGACGTCGACCATATTGGCTTCGCCTTTAGCACCAAGATGAGTAAGGGAGGCCATCTTCAAACGGCCTCGGCACGCGCCTTGCCGGTGAGCAGCAGTTGCGTGGCGGCGGCCACGTCGGCCTGCCGCATCAGGCTCTCGCCGACCAGGAACGTGCCGATCTTGCTCTTCTCCAGCCGGCGGCAATCCTGATGCGTGAAGATGCCGCTTTCGCTGACCAGCAGCCGATCCGCCGGCACCATGGCCGCCAGCCGCTCCGAAACGTCGAGGCTGGTTTCAAAGGTTCTGAGATCGCGGTTGTTGATGCCGATCAGCCGCGACGAGAGGCGGAGCGCGCGTTGCATTTCGTTTTCGTCGTGCACCTCGACCAGAGCGTCCATGCCGAGCTCGAAGGCGGTCGCTTCAAGGTCCCTGGCAAGCGCGTCGTCGACGCTCACCATGATGATCAGGATCGCGTCGGCGCCCCAAGCGCGTGCTTCGTAGACCTGGTAGGGATCGAACAGAAAATCCTTGCGCAGAGCCGGCAGGCGCACCGCTGCCCGAGCGGCTGTCAGGAATTCGGGAGCGCCCTGGAAAGACGGGGCGTCCGTAAGCACCGAAAGGCAGGCGGCGCCACCTTTCTGGTAGGCCTGTGCCAATGACGGTGGATCGAAATCCGCGCGGATCAGACCCCTGGAAGGGCTGGCCTTCTTGATTTCGGCGATCAAAGCGAAGCCGCCGTCTCGGCGCTTGGCCTCCAGCGCGGCAAGGAAGCCGCGCGGCGGCTCGGCGTCCCTGGCCTTCGTCCTGATCTCGGCGAACGACACGGCGAGCTTCGCCGCGGCGATCTCTTCACGCTTGTAGGCTTCGATCTTGCGCAGGATATCGGACAAGGGGTCTAACCGTTCGAAATCTCGATGAGCTTGTCGAGCACCGCAAGCGCGCGGCCGCTGTCGATCGCTTGCGCCGCCGCCGCGATGCCGTCGGCCAGCGTCGTCACCTTGCCGGCCACAACCAGCCCGGCGCCGGCATTCATCAGCACCGTATCGCGATAGGCGCCGGCGGCTCCGCCAAGCATATCGCGCAATTCCTTGGCATTGTAGACCGCGTCGCCGCCGCGCAGCTCTTCCTTTGTGTGCCGCTTCAAGCCAACGGCTTCCGGCGTCAAGGTGAAGCTGCGAATCTCGCCGCCGGCGAGCTCCGCCACCTGTGTCTCGCCGGTGGTGGTGATCTCGTCGTAGCCGTCGCCATGGACGACCCAGGCGTGATCGGCGCCCAGCGCCTTGAGCGTCTCGGCTACGGGCATGATCCACTCCGGCAGGAAGACGCCAACCATCTGGCGGCTGACGCCGGCGGGGTTCGACAGCGGTCCGAGCAGGTTGAAGATGGTGCGCGTGCCGAGCTCGACGCGGGTCGGCCCGACATGCTTCATCGCCGGATGATGCGCCGGCGCGAACATGAAGCCGACACCGGCCTCATGGATGCAGCGTCCGATCGTCTCCGGCGGGATGTCTATTCTGACGCCCAGCGCCGTCAGCACATCGGCGGAGCCGGTCAGCGAGGACAGGCCGCGATTGCCATGCTTGGCGACCGGCACGCCGGCCGCGGCGATGACGAAGGCCGAAGCGGTCGAGATGTTGACCGAATGCGAGTTGTCGCCGCCGGTGCCGACGATGTCGATGGCGCCTAGCGGCGCCTCGACGCGCAGCATCTTGGCGCGCATGGTGGCGACCGCGCCGGAAATCTCGCCCACCGTCTCGCCGCGCACGCGCAGCGCCATCAGGAAGCCGCCGATCTGGCCGGGCGTCGCGTCGCCCGACATGATGATGTCGAACGCCTCGCGCGCTTCCTCGAAGGAAAGCGCGGTGCCCGTGGCGACCTTGGCTATGTGTGTCTTGAGAGCGCTCATCGTGTCTGTGCTTGCGAAACCGCGTTCGGATCGATGCGGACGTCATATTGCGACTGCAGCTGCGCCACCAGCTGGTCGAGCAGATCGTCGGACATGCCGGCGCCGAAGGATTTCTGCGCGTCGTCCGGCACCGCGCTGCCATCGGCGCCCGCCGGCTCGAAGACCTCGGCGACCTTGAACAGGATCTGGCCGTCGCCGGTGGGCGAGGGGATCAAACCGGTACCGCCTTCGCCGACGCCGAACATGGCCGCGGCGCCTTCCTTGCCGAAATCGGCATCGTCGGCTTCGCGCTTCAGGCCGCGCTTGGTCTGCTTGTCGAGCTTGAGCTCGCCGGCGATGACGTCGAGCGCGGTGCCTGCCTTGAGGCGCTTCTCCAGTTCCTGAGCCTTGGCGTCGAGACGCTTGTCGGTCTCGGCCTCCATCCAGTCGGCGACGACCTTCTTGCGGACTTCATCCAGCGTGCGGTCGCGCGCCGGCGTGACCGACTGCACTTCGTAGAAGACGAAACCGTTGCCGGCAGTCGTCAGGCCTTCGTTCTCGGTATTGGGCTCCGCCGCGAACACCGATTTGATCAGCTCGGCCGATTCCGGCAGGTCGTTGACGATCGTGCCGTCCGGCCGCTGGCCGGTACGGTCGATGGCGTCGATGGTGACGACCTTGAGCTTCAACTTCTCGGCGGCCTGGGCCAGCGAGGCGCCCGAGGCGCGGGTGTCTTCGTAGCTGTCATGCACATCGAGCAGGATGCGGCTTGCTTCGCCGAGCGCCAGGTCCTTGCGGATCTGGCCGGACACTTCCGAAAGCGGCTTCACCACCTGCGGCTTGATCTCGGTGACGCGCAAGAGCACGGGACCGAAGGCGCCCTGGACGACCTGGCTCACCTCGTTGGCATTGAGCGAGAAGGCGGCATCGGCCACCGCCTTGTCGGCGATCTTGTCCTTGGCCAGCGTGCCGAGCAGCGTGTCGGCCTGCGTCTTGCCTTCGGCGGTGACGAGCTTGTCGAAGGTAGCGCCGGCCTTCAGCGAATCCAAAGCGGCCTTGGCCGCATCCGGCGTCTTGAACACCAGCTGCTCGATGGTGCGCATCTCGGGCGTCGTGTAGCGCGCGATGTTCTTGTTGTAGTCCTCGCTGATCTGCTGGTCTGTCACCGCGGACGGATCCATGATGTCCTGCGGCTCCAGCCGGACATAGGAGAACTTGCGGTATTCCGGCGCGGCATAGTTCTTCTTGTTGGCGTCGAAATAGGTTTTGAGGGCGCTGTCGGACGGCGCCTCGATCGGCTGCACCAGCGTCTTCGGCAGCACGACATAGTCGATCGTGCGATCCTCGCCGCGATAGAGAGAGACCGCTTTCAGGAAGGTCTGCGGAACCTTGAGGCCGTCGGAGATCGCCTCGACGATCTGCTGGCGCACAGCCACCTGCGAGCGGTTCCTGAGATAGTCCTCGGGCCGCATGCCGAGCTGGCGCAGCAGATACTCGAAGGTGCGGCGATCGAACTGGCCGCCGGGGCCCTTGAAGGCCGGATCCTCGCGCGTCAGTTCGGCCAGCCGATCCTTGGAGAGGCCTAGCCCGAGCGTGCGCGCCTGTTCGTCGAGCACGGCGCCCGAAACGAGCTGCGCCAGCACCTGGTTGTCGACACCGAGCAGCTTGGCCTGTTCGTGGGTGACGCGCTGGCCATATTGCTGCGACAGAAGGTTGAGCTGGCGGTCGTAAGCGAGGCGGTACTCGTTGATCGAGACCTCCGTGCCGCCGGCCGTGATCACCGCGTGATGGCCGCCCAGCACGCCACCCACCATGCGTGTGGTCGCGCCCCAGGCGAGGAAACTCACCACCAGCAAGGACAGCAACGCCTTCGCGACCCAGGTGCCTGCCGCGCTTCTCAATATACTAAGCATGCATACTTCCGATTTTTGCGCATTTTCGCGTGCGCCGAGTCTGAAACAAGCGCAATAGCGCCCTTCCGGCCCACTGTCGATTGCTTTGTGACCTGATTTTGGTAGTGAGGGCGCTGCTTAATGTCGCTCGGAGAACGCGCCCCATGACCCCTGGAATCCGCCCGCTTGTCGCCGGCAACTGGAAAATGAACGGCACCAGCGCCTCGCTCAACGAGCTGCGGTCGATAGGCAACGGGTTCATGAGCGGGCTCGACGCGGAGACCGAAGCGCTGGTGTGCGTGCCGGCGACCTTGCTGCAGCGCGCCGCCGAGATCCTGTCGCGCACGCCGGTGCGTGCCGGTGGAGAGGATTGCCATCCCAAGGAGAGCGGCGCCTTCACGGGCGAGATTTCGGCCGAGATGCTCAAGGATGCTGGCGCGAGCCACGTCATCGTCGGCCATTCCGAGCGCCGCGAGCTGTTCGGCGACGACGATGCAATAGTCCATGCCAAGGCGTCGGCGGCCTGGCGGGCGGGGCTGGTGGCCATCATCTGCATCGGCGAGACGCGCGCCGAGCGGGAGGCGGGCGCCACGCTTGATGTCCTGTCGCGCCAGCTTGACGGTTCCGTGCCGGCGAGCGCCACCGCCGCCAACACCATCATCGCCTACGAGCCGGTCTGGGCGATCGGCACCGGCCTGACGCCGACCGCGGCCGATGTGGCCGAGGCGCATGCGCATATCCGGGGCAAGCTGACCGCGCTGTTCGGCGATACCGCGGCCAGGACGCGCATTCTTTATGGCGGCTCGGTCAAGCCTTCCAACGCGGTGGAACTGCTCGGCGTCGACAATGTCGACGGCGCGCTGGTCGGCGGCGCCAGCCTGAAGGCAGCCGACTTCCTGGCGATCGCGGAAGCTTATATGAACATGGCTTAGGCTGTGTTGATATTCAGGTGATGTCGGCCTGCGAACGATGATTTCCTGAGCTTCCGGTGCTCACGTACTTTAGTACGCTCCGCTCCGGTTCTCGGAAACCACCGTTCTCGGCTCGGCCTGACCTGAATCTCAACACACCCTAGTGGCACTGCACAGGGATTTTGACCGGTCGGCTCTGTTTGCGTTGGTGGCATGCGTGGAGATTGCCGAAACGCCATCGCGATCGTCATTCCAGGGCGGAGCAGGAGCGAAGCT
>NZ_VFWS01000122.1:0-15442 GCF_006443065.1 Mesorhizobium sp. B1-1-5
GCTTCGCTCCTGCTCCGCCCTGGAATGACGATCGCGATGGGCGTTTCGGCCAATCTCCAAGGTATACCGCCTGAGCCGACCGGTCAAAATCCCTGTGCAGTGCTACTAGCAGATGCCTGGTCCAACGGATTCGCGCCTCCTGCAGATTCCCGTGACAATGCTAGCGGCTTCTCAGGCGGCAGAGGCAAGCTCTCGTTCGAGCATCTCCATGACTTCGCCAGCTGGCCGGGGCGGGCTGAAATAGTAGCCCTGAACCTCAGTGCACCCCTCCTCGCGCACCTGCGCGAACTGCTCGGCGGTTTCAACACCTTCGGCGGTCGTGATCATGCCGAGGCTGGCGCCAAGATTTGCGACCGTCCTGACGATCGCGGACGCGCCATCCCTGGTTCCCAGCTCCATGACGAATGAGCGGTCGATTTTGATCTTGTCGAACGGGAAGGAACGCAAGTAGCTCAGCGACGAATATCCCGTCCCGAAATCGTCCATGGCGATCCGCACCCCCAGGCGCTTTAGGTCGTACAGGGCGGCAAGCGTCGCCTCGCTGTTGGCGAGCAGCACGGATTCGGTAATCTCCATCTCCAGCCTTTGCGGCGAGAGGCCAGAATCCGCCAATGCGGACGCCACCTTGTGCACGAGGGTGCGGCTCTTGAACTGAACCGCCGACAGGTTGACGGCTACTTTGACATCCTTGGACCATGTAGCCGCATCGGCACAGGCCTGACGGATCACCCATTCTCCCAACGGAATGATTGCGCCGATTTCTTCTGCCAAGGGAATGAATTCCGCCGGCGAGACGATGCCGCGATCCGGGTGCATCCATCGCAAAAGCGCCTCAAAGCCGATGATCTTCCGGGTCTGAGTGTCGACGACAGGCTGGTAGTAAAGCCGGAATTCGTTGCTGACCAAGCCACGCCTCAGATCCAACTCGAGCTGCCGGCGCTGCTGTGCGCGGGCATCCATCTCCGCTTCAAAGAAGCGGTAGGTGCCCCGGCCGTCCGCTTTGGCCCGGTACAGCGCCATGTCCGCATTCTTGAGGAGACGGTCCGCGTCTGCCGCATCGTCCGGGCCGAGGGCAACGCCAATACTCGTGCTGACCACGACTTGATGACCATCGAGATCGAATGGCTGGCTCACGTTGTCGGTGATGTTGCGGGCGAGCGCCTCTATCTGCTCCGGCCAGCCGGTGTTGGCCTGAACAATGACGAACTCATCGCCGCCGAGGCGCGCAAGGATATCCGCTTCGGGCACGCAGCCACGCAGACGGTCCGCGACCGCTTTCAAGAGCAGGTCGCCGATCGGATGGCCGAGCGTATCGTTGACGATCTTGAACTGATCGAGGTCGAGGCAAAGGACGGCCACCTGTTCGTTGTACGCTGCACGGACTAGGATCTCTGCGATCTTCTCGTGAAGCAGGTAACGATTGGGAAGACCCGTAAGCGCGTCGTGACCCGCCATGTGCGCGATTTTCGCCTCTGCCCTGACGCTCTCGGTCACGTCCTCATGCGTTGCGACATAGCCTCCATCGGCCATGGGATTGTGCGTGATCCTGATAGTTCGGCCATCGGTCATGTCTATCTTGGTGCTCGCGATCGTGCCCTTGGATTGCGCCAGCACCACCACGTCGAAATAGGTCGCCGGATCGGCCGGTCCGTTGCCGACGGAAGCCCGGTAGTCGAGAATGCGATCAAGCGGCGTGCCAGGCGCGATCAGATCGGCTGGCAGATCGTACATGCGACTATATTGAGCATTGCAGAGGATCAGGCGCTCCTGCGCGTCGAACATGCACATCCCGTGCGGCAGGTTCACCAAGGCAGCATCAAAGCGACGATTCTGCTCTGCCAGCGAGGCCTCCGCCCGCTGCCGCGCCATCGTGGACTCGCGAAACACTTGAAAAGCCTTCGCCAGCGCACCGATTTCGTCGGAGCGGTCGAATTCGGGGACGGCGATATCTGTTCTGCCGCCGGCGAGGCTTGCCAAGCCGCGCGTGATCGAGACAAGCGGGTCGGACAGGCGTTTCTTGAGGTGCCAGATGATCCCTGCCGTGAGAATGAGTCCGATCGCACCAAGGCCGACCATGAGGTCGAGAGTGATTTCGGCTGTCTTCTCGGCTGCGTCGGCATTGCTCTTCGCCTGGGCCACAGCTGCGCTCTTCAGGGCGCTGAGTGCGCTCGTGGCTGCCTGGCCGAGCCTGGGAAGTCTCTCGCTTTCGTCGGCCGCCTGTTCTGCTTGCGCCGGAAGCCGGTCGGCGGTCCAGGCGTTGTATGCGTCAACATAAGCTTTGAGCGCCTTGTCGAAGGTCCCGGCGAGGCTGCGCTCGTCGTCGGAAACGTCCAAGGTCGAATAAGCGTTTTGAAGCTGTCGAAGCTGTCCCTGAACTTGCGCGAACTCCGGGCTGGCCTTACCGGGCAACAGCGTGGCTTCCGCAGCCCTGAGATGGGCGAGTTGGACGCTCGCATCATCGAGAATTCGCGCCGCAGGCAGAGAATTGAGGTTCAGACTTTCCGCCATGTCCTCGACGGATTCGATGCTGATCAGCGCAAACGACAATGCGCCGGCGAGGATGCCGAAAAAGAGGCCAGAAAGGACGAGCAAGCGCGCTTGGATCGACCTATTGATGTATTGAATCGTCGTGACTCCTACCAACTTTCTGCCTGCGGTTGCAGGGTCCCAACAATGCCTTTCAAAACGATAAAGAACAGTTATTGCATTGGATGCATTATAATAGAGTTTGATTTATCGAGATGGCCCGGGAAGTGACCGGTCTCGGTCTTCGGAGTCTCACCCTGGCCAAGCAACGCGGCGATCATTCGCAGGCCGGCATCACCTGAATATCAACGCAGCCTAAGGCAGGAAGCCAAAAAATGAGCCAAGCAATAGAAATGACTGTCCTGCGCCTGGCAGAGGGCCTGGCGATCGACGATTTCATCGCGGCCAACGCGGATATCAATGCCTGGATTCAACAACAACCGGGTTTCATAGCCCGTCGCATCTGCGAGCGCGAGGATGGTGCGATCGTCGACATCGTGATTTGGCAAACAGCCAAGGACGGTCATCGTTCGGCCTCCGCCATCATGACGGAGATGGGCCAGTCCCCCGTGCACGGCACCATTGATCACCGCGCTGTCGAATGGACGATCGCAACTGTGCGTCAGGCAATCGGATCGACGTGAGGCCCCCTTCTCCCGTCAACCATACTCCCGACCCCTACCATTCACGACCTCCCATTGTCGCGGTCGCAGAGCGGCGATCTATCCGTTTCGGAAACTGCGCGAACGATGATAAAGCCCGACTCAGTTACTCATCTATTTCGGGATTCCAATGTTGGCCCTCACACGCCGCAAACTCCTTCAGGGCGTCGCGGCCGCCGGCGCGGCCGGTATCGGCCTCTCCGCCGCCGGCAAGTTTGCCGGCTGGGCGGCGTCGAAGCCCGAGCCGCTGATCCTGAAGACCGCCACCATCGAGGCGCAGCTGATGAAGGGTGCGCCGACGAAGAATGTGCTGACCTACGGCGAGGCCGGCATGCCGCCGGTCGTCAGGATGAGAAAGGGCGAGCCGTTTGCCGCGCGCCTGATCAACGGCATCGACGATCCGACGACCATCCACTGGCATGGCATCCGCGTTCCCAACAAGATGGACGGCGTGCCGTTCCTGGTGCAGCCCTATGTCTATCGGGGCGACCGTTTCGACTATGAATTCACGCCGCCCGACGCCGGCACCTTCTGGTACCACCCGCATTGCAACACGCTGGTCCAGATGGGTCACGGCCTGACCGGCGTGATCGTGGTCGAGAACCCGAAGGACCCGGTCTTCGATGTCGAGGCGGTCGTCAACCTGCGCGACTGGCGGCTTGGCGACGACGGCCAGTTCATCGAGCCGTTCAGGCCGCGCGACGCGGCCAAGGCCGGCACCTTCGGCACGGTGCGCACCGCCAATTGGCAGGGCCAGCCGCAATTCGATGCGCCGGCCGGCGGGCTGGTGCGGCTGCGCGCCGCCATCACCGACGTCACCCGCATCTATGCCTTGCGCGTCGACGGCGCCGAAGCTGCGGTCATCGCGCTCGACGGCAATCCGGTGCCGCAGCGGTTTACGCCGGATGCCTTGCAACTGGGGCCTGGCCAGCGGCTGGAGCTTGCCATCCGCATGCCCGACGAGGAGGGCGCGATCGTCAGCCTGCGCGATGTCAGGGGCACCAAGCCGAAAATCCTGGCGACGCTGCGCTCGGTCGGCAAATCGCTCAAGCACGATCTGCGCGATCTTGGCCCGCTTGAAGCCAACCCGGTGTCGGAGGTGGACCTGACAAGCGCCAAGCGGATTCCCCTGGCGCTGAGCGCGACGGCGGAAAACGTTGCGACCGACGGCATCTGCGGCTCGCTCGGCTACAGTTTCTGGGCGATCAACAAGGTGCCGTGGCCGGGCGACACGCCCGACCCGACCGCGCCGCTCGCCGAGCTGAAGCTCGGCCGCAGCTATGTCATCGACATGGAGAACCTGACCCCGCACGCGCACCCGATCCATCTGCACGGCATGAGCTTCAAGGTGCTGTCGTCATCGACCAGGTCAGTGCAGCCGCTAATCTCCGACACCTATCTCATCCAGCCCGACGAGAAGGTGCAGCTCGGCTTCGTCGCCGATAATCCCGGCGACTGGCTGCTGCATTGCCACATCATCGAGCATCAGAAGACCGGCATGACGAGCTACTTCCGGGTGGTGTGAGCGCATCGGCGCGGAAGGCGTCTGCATTCCGCGGGTTGACGCGTTTGGCTGATTGCCTAGGTAGGCAGGAGGGCGCTGGGGCGGCACACAATTCCGACCGACGGCATGACATCCTTGCACATTCGAAAACTTGCCTTTGTTGCGGCAGGCATCTCCACTCTGTCGTCCTGCGTCATCCCCGATGATACGTCGAGCATCGCCAAGGTCGACGCCACCACGGCCGCTGCCCGCAAGGAGATGGTCGGTCTCAGCGAGGCCGATGTCCGCATGTGCGCCGGCTTTCCGAGCGCAACGGCCGATGTGGGATCATCCGGCCAGATCTGGACCTACCAGCGCACAGTGCAACGCAGCAACCTCAGTATCGCGGTGCCGACTTTGGCCGTGGGTGCGATTCCTGCTGTCGGCGGGTCGGTCAATGTCGCTCCCGGCGGCTATTGCAACACGCAGATACGCATGCTCAACGGCCACGTCGCAGAGGTGGCCTATGCCGGCGACAATAACTTGCCGAACAGCCGCGATGCGCTGTGCGTCAGCACCGTGGACGCCTGCGTGGCTTACGCGCGCCAGCACCGCTACAAGACGCCGGCGGTCTCCAGATAAGCGGAATCGAGTGAGCCGCCCGGCGAACGAATCTGCCTGCCGCAACCGGAAAGGTCCGAGCCGCCGACCTTCGCGAATCCGGCCCATCCAGTTAGAGCAATTCCAGGAAAAGTGTGAGCGGTTTTCCGTCCGGAATTGCATAAAAAACAAAGAGATAGGGCGTTTCGTCGTTTCCGTGAAACGGTGAAACGCACTAGCGGAAGGAGTTGCTGCTCCTACCTCTTCAGCGCGATGCTCATGCCGCTGAGGTCGGCGTTGACCTGCAGGCCGACCTGCCTGCCGCTGAGCTCGAGCTGGGCGCCCTTGTCATTGGTCATGACGATCACCTGGGCGCCTCTGCCGAGCGCGCCGCCGCCGCCGGCTGCGCCGTAGACGCCCGTTACGTCGCTGGCGCGCCGGATATGGCGCACCCTGCCCTGGAAATAGGTCTTGGACGCGCCGAAGGCGAGGCCGCCCGAGACGCCGCCGACCGAGATCGGATAGTGTTTGCCATGGAAGGTCAGCGTGCCTTCGCCGCCGGAGCCGCCGATGAAGAAGGCCGCCTTGTAGACGGAGAAGCGGATCGTGCCGCTGTCGGCATGCGCGGCGCTGGCGATGCTGACGCCCGCCGCGGCGATTGCCGCAACCGCGACTGAACGGAACCTGGACGAAATCTTCATGATGGGGACCTCCTCAAGCATCGCCGCTTACCCAGCTGGCCGGGCACATCAGCTTCAAACGTATAGCTGAACCGTGTTGCCCCACCATTGGTTCCAAGCACGCGGCCCGAAAATCCGGCAGTCGCAAAATGCTGAGCGAAGAGGGCAACCGCGCGCGAAAGGCACATGCGTGTGCTGGCTGGTGGAGCTGAGGGGGATCGAACCCCTGACCTCATCATTGCGAACGATGCGCTCTCCCAGCTGAGCTACAGCCCCGTTCCAGCGGATGGGCTTGTATCGGTCGCGGCGGTTTCATGTCAAGGCGAAAGACCGGCAGCGACGAGCGCCGTGACTGGCGGGCATGGCCGCCCGCCAAGCCCGCGGGCCTTGCCCGCCCGCCAAGCCCGCGGGCCTTGCCCGCACGCCAAGCCCGCGGGCCTTGCCCGCACGCCAAGCAATGGCTACATGTCGGCGACAATTTGGAGACCGGCATGATCGCCCTTATTCAGACCATCGTCATGGCGCTTGATATCTACTGGTGGATCATCATCGCCTCGGCGATCTTTTCCTGGCTCTACGCCTTCAATGTCGTCAACTCGCGCAACCAGTTCGTCGGCAGCGTCGGCAACATGCTCTACCGGCTGACCGATCCGGCATTGCGCCCGATCCGCCGCTTCATGCCCGATCTCGGCGGCATCGACATCTCGCCGATCATCCTGCTTCTGATCATCTTCTTCATCCGGCAGTTCCTGGTCACCACCGTCTGGTCCTGGGTCGTGACCGGCGGCTGATGAGCACGCCGTTTCGGCAGCGCGAGAACGGCATCGACCTCTACGTGCGGCTGACGCCGAAAGCGGCGCTCGACCGGATCGACGGCGTCGAGACCGCTGCCGACGGTCGCAGTCACCTCAAGGCCCGCGTCCGCGCCGTTCCGGAGAACGGCGCCGCCAATCAAGCGCTGGAACGGCTGCTGGCCAAGGCACTGGGTGTGCCGGTGTCGGCCGTTTCGGTGGTCGCCGGCAGCACATCGCGACTGAAGACGCTGCGGGTCGTGGGTGATGGGGCCGAGCTGGCGAAGATCGTCGAGGCTTTAATCGGTTAATCTAAATTTGAGATGCAGGCGGGACAGCGCCCCCTTCTGTCCTGCCGGACATCTCCCCGATTGGCAGCCGCGCCCCTTATGTAGCGCTGGTCGACCCCCACTCCGTCTCGGCTTCGCCGAGCCACCTCTCCCCGATCGACGGGGTAGAGGAAAGGCGCCAAGCTTTTGCCGTCAACGCCCGTCCAGCAACGCTCCCTTCCTTTCCCTCCGGAGGGGGGATGTGGCGCTGCGAAGCAGCGACGGATTGGGGGAACCACCTGGCAATCAAGCCTTGGCCTGATCAGTCGCGCCAGTCACAGACGATGTGTGCATAGCGTAGCCAAGAGGGGGAGATGTCCGGCAGGCCAGAGGGGGGGGCGCGAACGATCGCCAACTTCGAAGGCGCAAGCCGCTGCAACCGCTCAATCCCCCAGCGGCAGTCTTGGATCGTCCACCTTCAGCGTGTTCACGCTCTGCTTGATGCGGCGCAGATTCTCCAGCACTTTCAGCCCGCGCGCTTCCGCCACCGTGGTGGCGATCATGTCGAGGATGGCCAAAAGCGCGTAGCGCGACGAGGTCGGCTTGTAGATGTTGCCGTCCTCGACGGACTGCAGAAGGATCACCGTGTCGGCGACCTTGGCCAGGGCCGAATCCGGCGCGGTGATGGCAACGGTCGCCGCGCCGTATTGCTGCGCAACCTGGACAGCCTCGATCACCGAGCGCGCATAGCCCGAGACGGAGAAGGCAAGCAGCGTCGTCTCGGGCGTCGCGACGGCCGCATACATGCGCTGCAGCTGGCCGTCGGTCTGGGCGAGCGCCGAGAGGCCCAGCCGAAACAGCCGGTTCTGCATCTCGGTCGCCATCATCGAGGAAATGCCGCCTGAGCCGATGCACAGCACATTGCCGGAAGCGGCGATGCGGGCGGCGACGTCCATCAGCGTCGTCATGTCGAGGTTTTCGCTGGCGCGCTGGATGGCGGCGATCGCCGCCTCGGTGATCGCCGACGCGATGCGCTGCTCGCGTGCGTCGCGGCTGAGCGGCTCCGGCGACAGATACTGGCCGCCAATAGCGATTGCCTGCGCCAGGTAGAACTTGAAATCGCGAAGACCCTCGCAGCCGAGATTGCGGCAGAAGCGGGTGACGGTCGGCTCGCTGACGCCGACGCGCGCGGCGATCTCCGAGATCGCGGCCTTCGAGGCGAAGTCGAGATCGGAAAGCACCAGCCCTGCCAGCCGGCGATCCGACTTGGTGCCGTCCTGCGATATCAATTGCAGGCGGGTGATGATGTCGGCCGGGGTCTTCATGTCATCATCTCAGAGCGGCAGGCCCGTCGCCTTGTCGAAGAGGTGGATGTTGCGCGGATCGACGCTCACCGGCAGCCGGTCGCCGGGCTTCACCTGCAGCCGGTCGCGGAACACCGCGCGCACCGTGTCGTCGCCGACCGAGCCATAGACATGGGTTTCCGAGCCGGTCGGCTCGACGACGTCGACCTTGATGGCGAGGGCATCGTCGCCGGCACCGACCACGAAGTGCTCGGGCCGGATGCCGGCCTCGACCGTGTCGCTGCCGGACGCGGTCTTGCCCGGGAGCGCCAGACGGCCGCCACCCGTCGTCTCGAACCAGGACTTGGCTCCGGCGGTCTTCAGCGCGCCGGAGACGAAGCTCATAGAGGGCGAGCCGATGAAGGCGGCGACGAATTTGTTGGCCGGCCGGTCATAGAGCTCCAGCGGCTGCCCGACCTGCTGGATGCGGCCGCGATCCATCACCACGATGCGGTCGGCCATGGTCATCGCCTCGATCTGGTCGTGGGTGACGTAAACGATGGTCGATTTCAGCCGCTGGTGCAGCGCCTTGATCTCGGTGCGCATCTGCACGCGCAACTGCGCGTCGAGATTGGAAAGCGGCTCGTCGAACAGGAAGACCGAAGGCTCGCGCACGATCGCGCGGCCCATGGCGACGCGCTGGCGCTGGCCGCCGGACAATTGTCTCGGATAACGGTCGAGATAGGAAAAGAGGTTGAGCACGCCCGACGCCTTCTTGACCTTGTCGTCGATCGCGGCGCGCGTCTCGCCGCGGATCTTCGGGCCGAAGCCGATATTCTCCGACGCCTTCAGATGCGGGAACAGCGCGTAAGACTGGAACACCATTGCGATATTGCGCTTCTGCGGCGGCAGGTCGTTGGCACGCGTGCCGCCGATGATGAGGTCGCCGGAGCTGATCGTCTCCAGCCCTGCCAGCATGCGCAGGAGGGTTGACTTGCCGCAGCCGGACGGGCCGACCAGCACGACGAACTCGCCGGTCCGGATGTCGAGATTGATGTCCTCGAGGATTTTGTGCTGGCCATAGGATTTCGACAGGTTGCGGAACTGGACGTCGGTCATGGTCACGCTCCCAATATGTCGTCGATGAAAGGCAGGTAGCCGGCTGTCAGTCCGGCGTCCACGGGCACCACGGCACCTGTTATGCCGGAAGCGCGCTCGGAGGCAAGGAAGGCGACGGCCTCCGCCACTTCCGACGCGTTGACGATGCGGCCGAGCGGATAGAGCCGCTTCAGCCGGCCTAAGATCTCGGGATCCTTGGCCAGGCGATGGTCCCAGGCGGCGGTGCGGATCGAGCCTGGGCAGACGACATTGGCGCGCAACCCGCTGCGGCCGAGCTCGACGGCGATGGATTTGGCGTAGGCGTTGATGCCGGCCTTGGCCGCCGCATAAGCGGGATTGCCGAAATGCGAAATCGCGTTGACCGAGGAGATGAAAACGACGCTGCCCGAGCCGCGCTCGGACATCGCCTTGACGAGCGGATCGGCGAAAGTCATCACGCCGGTCAGATTGAGGCCGAGCTCCTGCTCGATTTTGTCCGCCGTCAGCGCCTTCAACGTTTCGGCGCGCGTCCAGCCGGCATTGTTGATCAGGATGTCGGGAACGCCGTCTTTGTCGAGCAGCGCGGGTATCGCCGCTTCGATCGAGGCCCGGTCGAGCAGGTTGAAGACGTGATGAGAGGCGATATGCGGACCGGCCAGCGCTTCTACCGATTGGTCGCAGCCGACGATGCGCGCGCCGCGCTCGGCCATGAGCTCAACGATCGCCGAACCGAGGCCGCCGCCGGCGCCAGTGACGACAACGGTTCTGCCCTCGAAATCGGCCTTTGATACCACGATGCGCGCTCCTCCGCCGTGCCAGACAGCGACGGAACGCTATCCAACAAAATGTAATTTAGCAACATGATAAACTGCTTGCATTGGGCATAACCCTCGATAATGTAGGAAAGTAACATAAATCCTGCGCCTCTAAGGCCAGGTGCGAATGCGCATCATGGGAGGAAATCAGATGAGCCTTGCGAAATGGACTGTCGGCCTGTTGGCCGGAATGAGCATGCTGGCTTTTGCAGCACCCGCCAATGCCGGCGAGGTGCGCGTCACCGTCGCCGAATACAGCGCCAAGACCGGCCCTTATTTCGAAGAGGTCAAGAAGGAGTTCGAGGCGGCCAATCCCGGCATCACCATCAAATACGAAGTGGTGCCGTGGGATGTGCTCCTGCAGAAGCTCACCACCGACATCACCGCCGGCACCAACGCAGACCTTTCGATCATCGGCACGCGCTGGCTGATCGACTTCGTCCAGCAGGATGTCGCCGAGCCGCTCGACAGCTACATCAAGCCGGAGTTCAAGGACCGCTTCATCGACACCTTCCTGCAGCCCTCGATCATGGACGGCCACACCTACGGCCTGCCGATCGCCGCCTCGGCACGCGCCATGTATTATAACAAGGAGCTGTTCGAGAAGGCCGGCATCGCCAAGCCGCCGGCCACCTGGACCGAGTTGCAGGAGGACGCGCGCAAGATCAAGGCCCAGGGCGCCTTCGGCTACGGCCTGCAGGGCAAGGAGATCGAGACCGATGTCTATTACTACTACGCGATGTGGTCGCAGGGCACCGAGATCCTCAACAAGGACGGCACGTCCGGCTTGAGCACGCCCGGCGCGCTCGAAGCCGCCAAGCTCTATAAGTCGATGATCGACGAGGGCCTGACCGAGCCTGGCGTGACCTCCAATAACCGCGAGGACGTGCAGAACCTGTTCAAGCAGGGCAAGGTCGGCATGATGATCACCGCGCCTTTCCTCTCCAACCAGATCAAGGAAGAGGCGCCGAAGCTGAAATATGGCGTCGCGGCCATTCCCGCCGGCCCGACCGGCGCGCGCGGCACCTATGGCGTCACCGATAGCATCATCATGTTCAAGAACTCCAAGAACAAGGACGAGGCCTGGAAGCTGCTCGACTTCCTGTTCACCAAGGAGCAGCGCGCCAAGTTCACGCAGGGCGAAGGCTTCCTGCCGGTGAACAAGGAAGAGGCGAAGATGGACTATTACGTCAACAATGCCGACCTCGCCGCCTTCACCGCGCTCTTGCCCGACGCCCGCTTCGCGCCGGTCATCCCGGGCTGGGAAGAGATCGCCCAGATCACGTCCGACGCCATGCAGAAGATCTATCTCGGCAGCGCCACGCCGGAAGCGGCCCTGAAGGAGGCCGCCGACAAGGCCAACGCCGTGCTGAAGAAGAAATAGGGCGTATCTCCCTGCGCCCGTGGCGCGCTCCACCCGTCGGAGCGCGCCACATCTTTTTTGGAAGGTGTTCGGCCGTTCCCCACGAAAATAACCGGGACCGACAAGCAATCATTCCGAACAAAGGGACAAATCTTCGACGTCGGCGCCGCCCCTCATTGCCCTGCCGGGCATTTCTCCCCGTATAGTGACGGGGAGAAAGAAGCTGGCCGCAATGCCTGCGCTTTTCCTGCCACGTCGGCGATTGGCGAAATCGCCGGCGACAGCGCCCCTCTCCCCGTCACTATACGGGGAGAGGATGCCGGCAGGCAGGTGAGGGGCAGCGCAGGCGTCGGCGAGGAATTCAAAGGACCTGTCTTGAGCACCAATGCCACTGCCACTGCTGCCTATCCGCAACATGGTGCCATCCAGCCGATGCAAAATCGTCTCCTGCCCTATCTCCTGACGCTGCCCAGCCTGTTCCTGGCGGCGGTGGTGATCTTCTGGCCGGTCTGGGACCTGATCCAGATCGCGACGCATGACGTCAACCGCTTCGGCCAGTTGCGCGAGTTCAGCGGTCTCGCCAATTTCGCGGCGCTCGCCGCCGATCCCGATTTTGTCGCCGCGCTTTGGCGCACCGGGCTCTGGACCGTGCTCGTGGTCGGCGGCGCGCTGCTTTTGTCGATCCCGGTGGCGATCATCCTCAACACCGACTTCTACGGCCGCGGCCTCGCCCGTGTCGTCATCATGCTGCCCTGGGCGGTGTCGCTGACCATGACGGCGGTGGTCTGGCGCTGGGCGCTCAGCGGCGAGAGCGGCATGCTGAATTCGGCGCTGATGAAGCTCGGCCTGATCAGCCAGAACATCCAGTGGCTGGCCAGCGCCGAAACCGCCTTCCCGATGCAGGTGCTGATCGGCATATTGGTGACGGTGCCGTTCACCACCACGATCTTCCTCGGCGGCCTGTCCTCGATCCCCGACGATCTCTACGAAGCCGCAGCGCTCGAGGGCGCGACGCCCTTCCAGCAGTTCCGCGAGATCACCTTTCCGCTGCTGAAACCCTTCATCAACATCGCGATCGTGCTCAACACCATCTATGTCTTCAACTCCTTCCCGATCATCTGGGTGATGACTCAAGGGGGGCCCGCGAACTCGACCGACATATTGGTCACGCATCTCTATAAGCTCGCCTTCCGCATCGGCAAGCTGGGCGAGGCTTCCGCCGTGTCGCTGGTGATGTTCGCGATCCTGCTCGTCTTCACCATGATCTATGTGCGGCTGGCCATGCGGGAGCAGCGGGCATGAACAGCAAGATGAAACGAACCATCGTCGCCTGGGTTCTGCTGGCCCCATTGATCGCGGTGACGATCTTCCCCTTCGCCGTCATGTTCCTCACCGCCGTCAAGCCGCGCACGGAGGTGCTGACGCCCACCTGGTGGCCGAGCGAATTCCGCTGGTCGAATTTCGCCGACATGTGGGTGGCGACCGGTTTCGGCCAGGCGCTGCTCAATTCGCTCTATGTCTCGGCGCTGGCGACCATCGGCGCGATCCTGATCTCGGTGCCGGCCGCTTACGCCATGTCGCGCTTCCGCTTCGGCGGCTATGGCGCCTTCCGCCAGTTCCTTTTGATCTCGCAGATGATCTCGCCGATCGTGTTGGTGCTAGGCCTGTTCCGGTTGATGGCGGCCTGGGGGCTGGTGGAGAGCACCACCGCGCTCGGCTTCATCTACATGGCCTTCAACGTCGCCTTCACGGTCTGGATGCTGCAGAGCTATTTCGACACCATCCCGCGCGACCTCGAGGAGGCGGCCTGGATGGAAGGCGCCGGTCGCTGGCTGACGCTGCGCAAGGTCTTCCTGCCGCTCTGCCTGCCGGCGATCGCGGTGACGGCGATCTTCACCTTTATCAATGCCTGGAACGAGTTCGTCGTGGCGCTCACCATGCTGCGCAGCCAGGAAAGCTACACGCTGCCGATCCAGGTTTTCTCGCTGGTCGCCGGCCGCTATACGATCGAATGGCACCATGTGATGGCCGCCACGCTGCTGGCGACGCTGCCGGTGGCGATCCTCTTCATCTGGCTGCAGCGCTACCTCGTCCGCGGATTGGCGCTCGGCGCGGTCAAATAGCTATCCCCGCAATTCCAGGAAAAGTGCGCAGCGGTTTTCCGTCCGGAATTGCGAAAAACAAAAGGTCATCACGGAGCGTTCATGCGCATCTTCACCGCCTCGCTGGCGACGGAAACCAACACCTTCTCCCCGGTCCCGACCGACCGGGCTTCCTTCGAGATGGCCTTCTATGCCGGCCCCGGAAAACATCCGGAGACGCCGACGCTCTGCTCCTCGCCGATCGTGGCGCTGCGCAAGCGCGCCGCGAAGGAAGGGCTGACCGTCATCGAAGGCACCGCCACCTGGGCGGAGCCCGGCGGCTTGGTGCAACGGCAGACCTATGAAGCGCTGCGCGACGAGATCCTCGATCAGCTCAAGGCCGCCTTGCCGGTCGATGCGGTGATCCTGGGATTGCACGGCGCGATGGTGGCGCAGGGCTATGACGATTGCGAAGGCGATCTCTTGGAGCGCGTGCGCGCCATCGTCGGCCCGCAAGCGGTGATCGCCTCGGAGTTCGATCCGCACAGCCATTTGACCCCGAAGCGCGTCGCGGCCTGCGATGTCATGGCCTACTTCCTCGAATTCCCGCACACCGATTTCTACGAGCGCGGCGAACATGTGGTCGAGCTCGGCCTTGCCGCGGCGCGCCGCGAGATCAAGCCGGTGATCTCGACCTTCGACTGCCGCATGATCCAGGTGCTGCCGACCAGCCGCGAGCCGATGCGCTCCTTCGTCGACAGGATCAAGGCACTGCATGGCAAGGACGGCGTGCTGTCGGTCTCGGTCATCCACGGCTTCATGGCGGCCGACGTGCCCGAAATGGGTACGCGCATCCTGGTCGTCACCGACAATGACAAGGCAACGGGCGACAGGCTCGCCGAAACGCTTGGGCGTGAGCTTTATGCGCTACGCGAAAAGACGGCCATGACGATGCTTTCCGCCTCGGCTGGCATCGAGCAGGCGCTAGCCGTGCACGCCGAGCGCAAGGACAAGCCGGTCGTGATCGCCGACATCTGGGACAATCCGGGCGGCGGCGTGCCGGGCGACGGCACCATTGTGCTGCGCGAGCTGCTTAAGCGCGGCGTAGGCAAGGTCGGCGTGGCAACGATCTGGGATCCGGTCGCGGTCACCTTCTGCCACGCGGCCGGCGAAGGCGCGGTCATTGACCTGCGCTTCGGCGGCAAGGCCGGCCCTCAGGCCGGCGAGCCGATCGACGCCCGCGTCACGGTGCTGAAGGCGGTCCGTGAAGGTTGGCAGAGCTTCGGGCCGAGCCGCGTGACGCTGGGGCCATCGGCGGTGGCGCGCATCGAAGGCACCGAGGTCGATGTCATCTTGAACACCAACCGCACCCAGACCTTCGAGCCGGATATCTTTTCCAACATCGGCATCGATCCGTTGTCGAAGGACGTCCTGCTGATCAAATCGACGAACCATTTCTACGCCGGCTTCGCGCCGATCGCCGCCGAGATCATCTATGTCGCCGCGCCGAGTTCCTATCCGAGCAATCCGGCGAAGACGGTTTACAGGAAGCTGACGCGGCCGATCTGGCCGCGGGTGGCGGATCCGTGGCGCGCTTCCCCTTCTCCCCTTGTGGGAGAAGGTGGATCGGCGCGCAGCGCCGAGACGGATGAGGGGTGTTCCAGGGAACGCCAGCGCCTCACTCCGCTGGAACACCCCTCATCCGTCGCCTTCGGCGACACCTTCTCCCACAAGGGGAGAAGGGGAAGCGCGCCACGGATCCGCCACCCGCGGCCAGATCGGCCGCGTCAG
>NZ_VFWS01000123.1:0-15200 GCF_006443065.1 Mesorhizobium sp. B1-1-5
TCGCGAAACGCGTGTTGGCAAGCTGGAGCGGCTCGCCGATCAGGCCGATGCCGGTCAGCGCCCGGTTGATGACGCCGCCGGTGGAGATCTGGAACCTGCTGCGTTCCGGCCTCAATCCCAAGACCAATGCTGTCGGCTCGCTGGTCTTTGCCGTCTCCATCGTCCTGGTGGTGCTTTTCGAGCTGACGCTGCTGCGGAGAAAGACGGCATGAGCGCGCCCTTGGTCGATATCCGCAATGTCTCGCATCGCTTCGGCCAGCTATCGGTGCTGAAGAACGTCTCGCTGGCGATCGAGCCCGGCAGCTACACGATCCTGCTCGGACCGTCCGGTTCCGGCAAGACGACGCTGCTTTCGATCCTTGGCGGCTTCGTCACGCCCAGCGAAGGCAAGGTCTTCATTCGCGGCGCGGATTGCACCGCTGTGCCGCCGGCGAAGCGGCCGACGACAACTGTCTTCCAGGACTACGCGCTGTTTCCGCATATGAGCGTCGGCGGCAATGTCGGCTTCGGGCTGCGCATGCAGGGCGTCGATGGCGCGACCCGGGCGGCCAAGGCGCGCGAGGCGCTGGCGCTCGTCGGGCTGGCGACGTCCTTCGACAAGAAGCCGCATCAGCTCTCCGGCGGCCAGCGGCAGCGCGTGGCGCTTGCCCGTGCGCTCGTCATCGAGCCGGCGGTGCTTTTGCTCGATGAACCGCTCGGCGCGCTGGACCTGAAACTGCGCCGGCAGATGCAGGACGAGCTGAAAGCAATCCAGAAGCGCGTCGGCACCGCCTTCATCCATGTCACGCACGATCAGGAGGAAGCGATGGCGCTGGCCGACCATTGCGTGGTGATGAATGACGGCCGCATCGAGGACGAAGGCACGCCTGAGCGGGTCTATGCGCGGCCGGCGACGCGCTTTTCAGCGACCTTCATGGGCGAGAGCACGATCCTTGCCGGCACCGTGACCGAGGCGAGGAACGGGACCGTCACGGCCTCGACGGCGGTGGGGCCGATTTCACTGCCAGGTGCCACGCCTGCCGGCGCCAAGGTCGCGCTCGCCATCCGGCCCGAGCACATTGTTCTCGGCGAAGCGAAAGGCGACGTAGCGCTCGGCACGGCCAAGATCGGCGACGTCGTCTTCCAGGGCAGTTTCAAACGCGTGTTGGCGACTTCAACGCTCGATCCCGCGCTACAATTCATCGCCAAGGCGCCCGCTTCCGCTACCATTCAGGCAGGCGACACGATCTCAGTTTCATGCAACGCTCAAGACATCATCCTGCTGGCGGACTGATCCATGAGCACGCTTCCGGTCATCGAGGCTCCGGACTGGTACGAAACCATCCGCATGGGCGACGACATCACGCTCATCCATGAGCCGTGGATAAAACCGTTCTTCCGCTGCAACATCTGGCATGTTCGCGGGCGCGACCGCGACCTGTTGTTCGACACCGGCCTCGGCCATTTCAGCCTGAAACGCCATGTGCCGCTGGTCAGCGAGCGCAAGCTTACCTGCATCGCCAGCCACACGCATTTCGACCATATCGGCTGCCATCACGAATTCCCGGAGCGCTGCGTGCATTCGGCCGAAGCGGCAATCCTTGCCGATCCAACCAACGAATGGACGGTGGCGGACCGCTATGCCAATGAGGCGATGTTCGACGGCGCGCCGCAAGGCTGGGATACGGCGGGCTACCGCATCCTGCCCGCGCCGGCGGGCCGGCTGCTCGAGCATGGCGATGTCGTCGACCTCGGCGACCGCGCCTTCGAAGTCATCCACACACCTGGACACTCGCCCGGCGGGATCGCGCTTTATGAGAGAAAGACCGGCATCCTGCTGTCCGGCGACATCGTTTATGACGGGCCGCTGATCGACGACGTCTATCACTCCAACATCGATGACTATGTCGCAACGCTGCTTGCCATGCGCGGCCTCGACGTCTCGGTCGTGCATGGCGGCCATTTCCCGAGCTTCGGCAAGGTGCGCTACGGGCAACTCATCGACGAATATGTCGCCGGCAAGCGCAAGGCTGGGTGCCACTTGCAGAGATGAAGAACACCGAGGGCGACGATACGGTCGCGACCGGGAACAAGCATCTTTCGACGCTGCCGTCTCACCGTTTTGGATTCGCCCCATCCTTCAGGAGCGTGATCGTATATTTTGGCGGCGTTCCATTGCGGTTCTTCTTCCAGGGCCTCAACCGGTCCTTCAACCGCACCACCGTCTTTTTGTAGACAGGCGCTGGCAGTCCGGCGAGGTCGTAATAATCCTCGAGGATTGTCGTGCCCAAAAGCGCCTTCTCTTGCGGGTAGAAGGAAAAGTGCGCCGCGATCAGATCGCCGAAAACCTTGCCCGGCCGTCCGAGCTTGACGGGAAGGACTGCGGAAAACCACTCTTCTTCATCTCCCAGCGGGTGAAAAAGGTCGCCCAGTTCGACAATCTCCGACCCGAAAAAGCCGATCGCATTGATGGAAAACCGCGACGCCTTGATTTCGCGGTCGGGCACGCGGAAATCGCCGAGCCGGCCGGTGCGCACCGCTTCGATCAGGACCGGATGCATCGCGAGCGGGAACGTTGGATGAGACCATGAGAACGGGCACATCGCCTGGCAGGTCAGCGGCCCTTCGATCTGAACCGCGGAGAGGTATTTGATGAAAGTGTTGCAGATGGCGTTGTTGATGATGAGCGGCGCGTACCAAAGCGCCGAGCCCCGCTCGGTCAGCACCCGTTCCATGTACTTTTCGAAAAAACCGTCCTCGAGAAACACGATGTCATCGTCCAGCCTCAGATAGAAAGCATCCGGATCGTCGCAGAAACGAAAAAAAAGTCCGATGGCGTCGTTTTTTCCATTGGCCCCGGGCAACGTCATGATTTTAATTCGCGAATCGGCGCTCGCCAATTGCCTGAGATAGGCCCGATCCTGCTCGTTGCGGCAGTTGTCCCACAGATGCCATTCGTGCACATGAGAACTCTTCAGGACATAGTGGCTAAGCACGCCAAGATATTTCTCACGTCCGGCCGGAGTAACGACGATCAGCTTCATGGATAGCCATCCTGACACGGGACGTATTGCGCAAATGCCGAACTAGCCGTCAGTCGATAACCGGCCGCCGATCTCGCGGCAAGCGTGCCAAGCGTTCAAACCTTCTGAAGCGAGCAACTTTGGTGTAAGTGCCGCGAGACAGCAAAGCAGCCCACCGAAGCATGAATTCCACCAGCAGATCTCCGCAGCCGACCAGCCACCGCAATCTCGTGATCGTCAGAGCCGGCGACCGTTCCCTGCATCGTGGTTGGGGCGCGGACGAACCAGGATGCGACTTCGACCTGATCGTTAGCTACTACGGATCCGATCCATCGGCCTTCAGCCTGCCTTACGAAAGACGAGTGGATCGGAAAGGCGGCAAGTTTGACGGCCTTTTCGCGCTGTTCAGTGAGCAGCCGGACTTGCTCCAGCGCTATCGGTATTTCTGGCTTCCGGACGATGATCTCGAAGCAGATCGAAGAACGATCGAAGCTATGTTTGCGAACATGCGCCGGCTCGACCTCGATGTCGGCCAACCCTCTCTGACGCTCGACAGCTACTTTTCGCATCTGCCGTTCATGCGTTGCGACAGCTTCGAGTTCCGCTTCGTGGATAAGGTCGAGATTATGGCTCCCTGCATCAGAGCCGACGTGCTGGTCAAGATGCTGCCGCTCTTCGAACATTCAATGAGCGGCTTCGGCCTTGATTCGATTTGGACGCGCCTGGCGCCGGACAACCGTCGCAAGTCCGCCGTGTTCGATCACTTGTCGATTCGTCACACGCGCCCTGTCGGAAGCGCGCTTGCCCAAGCGATGTTGGAAAAAGGCCTTACACCCAAGGCGGAATACGCCCAGTTGAAGGCCAGATTTTTCCTGGATGAATTCTATCCGATCTCCTATGAGGCCGTGGACAGAAAAGGGCGCGTTTGGCGATCGAAGACTGCCATAGGCCTGCGCATGATGCTGCATTACGCCCGACGGCTAAATGCATTCAGACAGGTGTATCGATTGAAGAAAACGCTGTGGCGGCATGTTCGCCGACAGCATTTCAAGGCGGCCGAACTCTCGACCATCGCGATCGAGCCGCCTCCGGATCGGACTGCCGAAGGGGCCATGACATGTTGAACGGCGCCGATCTTCTTGTCGTAGGGGCGGGATTCTACGGCGCAACGCTTGCCGAGCGTGTTGCAAGCAGGCTTGGCCGCCGTGTGCTGGTGATCGATCGACGCGCGCACATAGGCGGCAACGCCTACACCGAGCCCGACGCTGCCACCGGCGTCGAGATCCATCGCTATGGGCCTCACCTCTTCCATACATCCAATAAAGAAGTCTGGGACTATCTGCGCACCTTCGCGCAATTCAACTCCTATCGGCACCGTGCGTTTTCGTCATATCGCGATCAGATCTATTCCTTGCCGATCAACCTGGCGACGATCTGCCAGTTCTTCGGCAAACGGCTCAGCCCCGATCAGGCGCGAGCGCTGATTGCCGAGCAATCGTCCGAACTCGGCGACCGGCAGCCGGCCAATCTCGAGGAGAAAGCTATCTCGCTTATCGGGCGCCCGCTCTACGAGGCGCTCATCAGAGGCTACACTGCCAAGCAGTGGCAGACCGATCCGCGCGAGCTTCCGCCGCAGATCATCTCGCGTTTGCCGGTGCGCTACACGTTCGAGGATGGCTATTTCAACGATCGATACCAGGGACAGCCGCTCGAAGGCTATACAGCAATCTTCCAGAAGATGCTTGCGCACCCGCTGATCGAGACCAGACTCGGCGTCGATTTCTTCCAGATCAAGGGATCGCTACCCAAAAATATTCCCATCGCCTACACGGGCGCCATCGACCGATATTTCGACTATGCCGAAGGAGACCTCGGATGGCGGACAATCGACATCGAGTTCGAACATATGGACACGCCGGACTATCAAGGCACAGGGATCATGCATTACGCCGACGAAGCCGTGCCCTACACGCGCATCGTCGAGTTCAGGCATTTCAACCCGGAGCGTGAATTTGACGGCGACAGGACGCTGATCGGTCGCGAATTCTCGCGTTTTGCTCGTCGCAGCGACGAACCTTACTATCCTATCGACACCCGCGCCGACCAACGTATCTACGAGCGCTACCTCGCGCGCGCTCGTCGCGAACAGAACACTCATTTCGGCGGCCGGCTCGGAACCTACCGCTATCTCGACATGCACCAGGCAATCGGCGCGGCGCTCAAGGCGTTCGAGACCGTTTTGGTGCCGTATCTCGAAGGTCGATCGGAGACGGTGTCGATGAGAGGCCGGCCTTCCTGAGCGAAGTCGGCCAAACTCTTAAGAACTAGAGCATGATCCCGAAAGTGGGAACCGGTCTTCGGAAAAGATCATGCTCCAACAAAGAGTTAGATCAGGATGGCGATTCAGCGAAACGTCATGCTGATCTAGGCTGGGACCGCGGCAGGGGCGGCAATCTGGCTCCGGAACCACTCAAAGGTCCGTCGAATACCGTCCTGATAGCCTGTACCGGCTTCCCACCCAGGAAGAATACGCTTGGCCAGTCTCAAGTCAGGGCAACGATTTGTCGGATCTTGAGGAACCGGTTCATGATGGACGATCGAGCTGCCGGGAACCAGGGAGCAGACGAATTTCGCGATATCCAGGACCGAAACCTCGCAATTGTTGCCGATATTGAGCGGGCCACGATGTGAAATGTTGTCGCGCCAGAAGAAACGCTCCAATCCGTCGACGATGTCATCGACATAACCCCAGCTGCGCGATTGCAGACCATCACCATAGACGGTCAGCACTCCAGTCGTCAGCGCCTGGCTTATGAAGTTCGAAATCGCACGCCCGTCATCTATACGTGTGCGAGGTCCGTATACATTGAAGAGTCGCACCACTCTCACGTCGAGACCCTGCGTACGTTGGGTCTCGAACAACAGCGCTTCCGTGCAACGCTTGCTTTCGTCATAGGAAGACCTGGGGCCCGTACAGTCCACTGAACCTCGGTAACTCTCCGGCTGTGGGGAGACCTGCGGATCCCCATATACCTCCGAGGTGGATGAAAAGCAGAAGCGGCCGCCGGGCTTGAGCAAACCCAGAAGGTTGAAAGCACCGCCGACATTGGCACGAATGGTGCGAGCCGGATCGCTCATATACCAGCACGGCGAAGCGGGCGATGCGAGGTGAATGATCTCGTCGAACCGTTGCGAGGTGGTGAAGGCCTCCGCGTCCTCGATCTCAAGGCTCAATCGCGGATCGTTAAGGTGCGCAAGGTTCTGGCGCGAGCCGGTCCATAAGTTGTCAACCACAACAAGGCAGTCGAGATCCGCGCGCTGCAAGAGACGATCGGCCAGATGCGAGCCTATGAAACCACTGCCTCCCGCGACCAACACCGAGCGACGATCCTTACGACTTATTCCATGCATCATCACGCCGACTTTGTTTTCGGAGCGCGCTCGCCCCAAGGTTGAATCGAAAAGACCCATAGAGCCTGGCGAATTGCTAGGCAATCCAGCGAGCGCGTTTTCGCCACCCGGCAGATCTGGCAAATGCATGCGGAGCCAAGCCAGATGGAACTTCCCACGCGATTTCACGAAAGATGGAGTTAGCCGCAGTCATCGCGACCGCGTGCCGTTCATGCCGCATATCTGGTGAATATCATCCCCGCGCGGACTAGAGCGTTTCATGAGAACGGCAAAACCGCTCATTGCTCGGCGCTGATGCAATTACGAACGGAAACCGCTGCGCGCATTTCCCGGAATTGCGTTAAAGCGCCCTTTGCGGGCAAAGTGTTCCCGTGGCGTCGCCGCAGCGGGAAGCTGTCGGCTGCGGCCGCTGGCTCATCTCTTCGGAATGACGCACCAGCTCGGCGAACATCAGCGCGAAACTTCCCATCATCAGGAAGACTATGATCAGACGCGTTACCGGCAATAGACAGGTCTCTCGACTGGCCAGCCCCCGCCAACCCATCCACTGTCGGCTAACATGATCGATCCGGCTTTACGAGTGTTTAAGCTTCGCCTTAACCATGGCAGCCATCACATTCATGTCGCCGCTGTCACGAAGCGCGATTGTCGGGTGTGACCGCCAGCTGGCGCTGCGCCCTTCACAGATGTGGGCGGCGCATGCTACGCCGTCGCCGGCGCGGCCCCGCAGACGGTCGCCCTCCGGGAGCCATGAGCAAAGCCGACAGCCGTTTCGCCTTCGTTTCTTCCGACACCGACGACGCCCGCGCGGCGCTGGAAAGCCTGTCCGCGCGCTATGGGCAGGTGCCAGTCGCGGATGCCGAGATCATCATCGCGCTCGGCGGCGACGGCTTTCTTCTGCAGACGCTGCGCGAGACGATGAGCACGGGCAAGAAGGTCTACGGCATGAACCGTGGCACCATCGGCTTCCTGATGAATGAATATCGCGCCGGTGGCCTCGAGGAACGCATCGCCAACGCGGTCTCCGAGACGATCCGGCCGCTGGAAATGGTCGCTGTGACGCATGACGGCGAAACGATTTCGGCGCCGGCCATCAACGAGGTGGCGCTGTGGCGCCAGTCCTATCAGACGGCGAAGATCCGCATCACCGTCGACGGCCAGGTGCGGCTGGAGGAGTTGAACTGCGACGGCGTGATGATCGCGACGCCCGCCGGTTCCACCGCCTACAATCTGTCGGCGCATGGGCCGATCCTGCCGCTCGATGCGCCGCTTCTGGCGCTGACGCCGGTCAGTCCTTTCCGGCCGCGCCGCTGGCGCGGGGCGCTGCTGTCCAACAAGGCGACCGTGCGCTTCGACATCCTGGAAGCCGAAAAGCGCCCGGTGAATGCCGCGGCCGATCATACCGAGGTCAAGGCGGTGGCCTCCGTCACCGTGCGGGAATCGCCGACGGCGACGGCAACTTTGCTGTTCGATCCGAACCATTCCTGGAACGAGCGTATCCTTGCCGAGCAGTTCCGCTACTGAGCCGGCGCAAGGATATTGTTTCGATCAATGCATGTCGCCCAAAAGCGCGCAGCGGTTTTGGGCATACGGCGTGATCAAGCAAAGATATAAAGCGCAGAGCCTCAAACCGTTTCAGCGCGACGCGCTTTAAGCATCGCGATTAAGGTTACGTCTTCACAATCGCTGTATTTCGGTCCGTTTCTGTTGACAAATCGAGGGCTTGCGCCTAACTGCAACACCGATCTTGCAGGCGCGCGGCGCCTGCCGCGGCTACTGTGTCGCGATTTCCCCAACCAACAAAGACAACAAACACTTGTCCTCAGACACCACGATCGCTCAAGAAGCGTTGACATTCTCAGACCTCGGCTTGTCGCCGAAGGTTCTCTCCGCGGTCACCGATGCCGGCTACACCAAGCCGACGCCGATCCAGGCCGGCGCCATCCCGCATGCGCTGCTCGGCAAGGACGTGCTGGGTATCGCCCAGACCGGCACCGGCAAGACTGCTTCCTTCGTGCTGCCGATGCTGACGCGCCTGGAAAAGGGCCGGGCGCGAGCCCGCATGCCGCGCACGCTGATCCTCGAACCGACCCGTGAGCTCGCCGCGCAGGTCGAAGAAAACTTCATCAAATACGGCAAGAACCACAAGCTCAATATCGCGCTGTTGATCGGAGGCGTCTCCTTCGACGAACAGGACAAGAAGCTCGAGCGCGGCGCCGACGTGCTGATCGCGACGCCCGGCCGCCTGCTCGACCACCGCGAGCGCGGCAAGCTTCTGCTCAACGGCGTCGAGATCCTCGTCATCGACGAGGCCGACCGCATGCTCGACATGGGCTTCATTCCCGATATCGAGCGCATCTGCGAGATGATCCCGTTCACGCGCCAGACGCTGTTCTTCTCGGCGACGATGCCGCCGGAGATCACCAAGCTCACCGAGAAGTTCCTGCACGCGCCGGTGCGCGTCGAGGTTTCGAAGGCCGCCTCCACGGCGACCAGCATCACGCAGCGGCTGGTCAAGTCCGGCACAAAACCCTGGGAAAAGCGCGAGACGCTGCGCAACCTGATCAAGGCCGAAGACGCCGATCTGAAGAACGCCATCATCTTCTGCAACCGCAAGGTCGAGGTGTCGGAGCTGTTCCGCTCGCTGTTGAAGCATGATTTCGATGCCGGCGCGCTGCATGGCGACATGGATCAGCGCGCCCGCATGCAGATGCTCGCCAATTTCCGCGACGGCAAGCTGCGCTACCTCGTTGCCTCGGACGTCGCCGCGCGCGGTCTCGACATTCCCGATGTCAGCCATGTCTTCAATTATGATGTGCCCATCCACGCCGAGGATTACGTCCACCGTATCGGCCGCACCGGCCGCGCCGGACGCGCCGGCAAGTCCTTCACCATCGCCACCCGCTCCGACACCAAATATGTCGACGCCATCGAGAGGCTGATCGGCACCAAGATCGAGTGGCATGACGGCGACCTGTCGACGGTGACCGAGAGCGAGGGCGAGGAGCAGCCGCGCCGCGGCCGCGGCGCCCCGCGTCGCGCCGGCCGCAAGGACGAGGACCGCAAGGAGCGGGGCGAGCGCAAGAAGGACCGTCACCCGAAGCGCGACGAGACGCCCGATGCCGCGCGTGAGGAACAGCCTGTCGCCGAAGTGGCCGACATCGCCGAACGCCGCGCCCGCAAGGATGCGATCCGTTCCGAGAACGAGCGCAAGGGCCCTGGCAACCGTCACGAGCAGCGCGGCGACGCCCGTCCGCAGCGCGACCGCCCCGGCCGCCATCGTCAGGAAGAAGACGACGCAACCGTCGGCTTCGGCGACGACGTGCCGGCCTTCATGCGGATCGTCGCAAAGGTCTGAAGTCGATACCGGCATAGCCTGAATTGAAAACGGCCCCACACGGGGCCGTTTCGTTTTTGGCTTCGCCTGAAGCAATTCAGCCAAAGGCGATGCCTACATCGGACCCGGCATCATCTTGGTCGGCTTCTCGAGCATCGGGAACTCGGCCGTGCTGCATTTCACGTTCGGGTTCGTTGGACTGAACATGCCGTTCGGATTGTCCTTGAACAGCCATGCATGCAGGTCGTAGTGGACGAACTCCCTCGGAATGAGCGGATAGTGGCCTTCCATCGGCCCCATGAATTTCTGCCCGAACAGCGTCGGTACCTCCTTGGTGTCCGGCGTCAGCGGCACCAGCCATTCCACCCCGACCAGCTTCAGGCCTTTCTTGGTCGGCTCGTAGATCAGGACGTTGGGCTTCATCGGGTCGAGCGGCTTGCCGACGCTCGGGACGTTGACGAAATGGATGCCCATCGCGCCCTTCTGATAGTACATGGCGCCGTCTATCTTCTCGCCGCCATAGTGGATGCAGCCGACGGTCGACAAATAGAGGTCGCGAACAGCGGCGGTGTAATCTTCATACTTGGCCAGCGATTTCTTCAAGGCCTCGATGTCGGCCTTGTTGGCGTCCTCGGCCCGGGCCGAAGCGAGCCCGAACGATGTACCGATAAGACATGCGAAAGCAAGGACGCCGCAGCGCCCCAAGCGAGCTGTTCTTTTCATGCATTCCTCCCAGATTCTCTTGATCTGGCCGTGCAAGACCGGGGCGGTAGATGTTGATTGCGCGGCCTGTTGACCGCCCCATCCCCTCTGGAACAGCAGAATGTTAGTCCTTTCCCCGGTTCTGGAAAAGCATCAATTAGAAGAAACTAATGTCCTAAGACCTTCGACCTCATCTTTGGGCCATTTCAGACAAAAACGGCCCCTTTCGGAGCCGTTTGTCTTGATGGAATTGCGCCTCCACGCGCCTTTTCTCAGGTGAGCGGCGACAGCTGGATTTCGACGCGGCGGTTCTGCTCGCGGCCGGCGGCGGTCGCATTGGATGCGATCGGGCGGGTCTTGCCGAAGCCGGTAACGGCGAAGCGGCGCTGGTCGACGCCCTGGCCGGACAGGTAATTTGCGACGGCAAGCGCGCGACGCTGCGACAGGTCGAAATTGTGCTCGTCGCCGCCGGTCGAATCGGTGTGGCCGAACACGTCCACTGTGGTCTGGCGGAACTTCTTCAGCACCAGCGCGACCGAATTCAGCACCGGATAGAAGCCCGGCTTCACCGCGTCCTGGTCGACATTGAAGGTGATGTCGGACGGCATGTTGAGGATGATCTGGTCGCCGCTGCGGGTGACGCTGACGCCGGTGCCCTGCAATTGACGGCGAAGCTCGGCCTCGTTCTGGTCCATCGTCGCGCCGATCGCGCCGCCGGCGAGCGCGCCGATGCCGGCGCCGATCAACGCGTTGCGGCGGTCATTGCCACCGGCCAGCAGGCCAAGGCTGGCGCCTGCCAGGGCGCCGAGGCCGGCACCGGCCGCCGTGTTGGAGATCTTCTGGTCACCCGTATACGGATCGGTGGTGGTGCAGGCGCTCACCAATAGAGCCGCCGCCACGGCGACGAGCACAGTCTTCTTCATGAGATTGGTCCCTCTCCAATTCGCGGTCTTTGCGACCGCGCCAAATCAGCCCTTCCGCAGCCTTGTAACATGAAATGCGGCGAAAAACGGAACGGGAATGCCGCCGGTAAAGTCCGGCGGTGGCTCCCCTGTCGGCTCTACCACAAATTCTTGCCGTCGATGACCACCACCTCGACCTTGTCCAGATCGAAATCATCGAACAGGCGCGAATTGACGCTGATCTTCGGGTTGTCGAAATCCGGCTTTCCGGTCGACCAATCAGGCGTCTCGGTGAAGGTGCCGCAGCCGCAAATGGCGCAGAAACCATGCTTCACCGTCTTTGAGCCCCAGCGATAGAAGGAGACATTCTCCGGCGGGCTCGTCAGCCTGAATTGCGACGGCACATAATAGGCCCATAACGAACCCCGCTTCGAGCAGAACGAGCATGTGCATTGCGTCACCGTCCGCGGCGCCTCGGCAACCTCGAAGGTTGTCGCCTTGCAGTGACAGCTTCCCCTGATGGTCATGGACTCAACCCCTCCGTTGTCCGCCGCGCCCTCAGTTTCACGCAATTCCGAGCGGAAAACCGCTACGCACTTCTCCTGGAATTGCGCGTCCTGGGTGCACGCAATTCCGGGCGGAAAACCGCTACGCACTTTTCCTGGAATTGCGCATCCTGGGTGCACGCAATTCCGGACGGAAAACCGCTACGCACTTTTCCTGGAATTGCTCGGTGCAAGGCAACATAAAGAAACCGTCCTGACAACCGTCTGTCAGCAAGGTCGCAGCCTTCTCCTGCCGTGGATCGAGCCCCAGCGCCTCGCCTTCCGCGGCAGGTTCAGAGCCTTAGTAAGAGGGAGGCGGCACGAACAGGCAGATGGTCTTGCCGGCGTCGAGCCCGGCCTGGTGCGCACACCAGTGGTACTCGCCGTCGGGCGAATTCTTGACGCGCTTGTCGGCATAAGCCACCACCTCGCCCGTACCCTTTATGACGTAGCCCTCGGGCCGCTCGCTGATCGACGACTGCGGCACCTCCTTGCAATCGTAGTTGGCACAACAGGCAAAGGGATATTTCCAGCCTTGCGGCATGGCCGCGGTGGGCTGGGCATCGTGCGCAGCAGCCGGTGGCGCCAGCGCTGCGATCGCTCCAACGGCGAACAGGGAGAACAAAAGTCGGCACGCCGGTCGAACGGCTTGGGCCGATCTTGATATGGCAGCAGACATCGAAGCGTTCCTTTCGAGCATCAAGCGTTTTCGCTTGCCCGTTCCCGGAACGTGTCTTCCCAGTGGCCGGATCGTCGGTCGCAGATATGCCGCATCCGGCCATAAATGCTTTTTACCCAGCCCGAAGGCTGGGCTGATTCCCTGGCTGGCGCAAGCATCCGCTTGCCAACGGCAATGCCGCGCTTCACGCCAACCTCTGCCATCCAGAATCGTGCGTCGGCTTGGTTAATGAGCGGTTAGCCGCGCGGATCTGGTGCCCGACAACGAGATTCGGCTCAAGCTGGTTCCAGACGTTCAGTCGGGAACGTGCTCATCATACTGCGGCAGGGAGTCGGCGATTGTGAACCACTTCGCCTTGGACCCGACAAAAATGTGTGCGCTCGGCCGTATCGTCGGCTCGTCGACCAGCGTGCCCATGGCGACATGCACGTAGGCGCCGTCGCGGACCAACGAATAGAGGAGCGAGCCGCATCGCCCGCAATGCGCGTCGTGGCCGCTCTCGTCGCCGAAGATCAGAAGCCCGCCCTCGCCCGCGATGAGACGGAACTTGGCGCGCTCGATGCCGGCGAACGGCTTGAACGCGGAGCCTGTCGTGCGCCGGCAGTTCGAGCAATGGCAGTTCGCCGCGTAAGCGAATTCGTCCGCAACCTCATAGTGGACGGTGCCGCAGAAGCATTTTCCCACAAGTACCCGAGACACCGGTTTCCTCCTTCGTCCCCAGGCGGGATATGTTCAGATTCAGGTCAGGCTGAGCCGAGAATGATGGTTTCCGAGAACCGGAGCGGAGCGTACTTCAGTACGTGAGCACCGGAAGCGCAGGAAATCATCATTCGCAGGCCAGCCTCACCTGAATGTGGGCATATCCTAGTCGAGGTCCGCCACCGCTTCGCCGGCGCCGCCCTCGATGCGATGCGAGAGCGAGGCTTCCATGAATTCGTCGAGGTCGCCGTCGAGCACGCTCGAAGGCGAGGTGCTTTCGACGCCGGTGCGCAGATCCTTCACAAGCTGATAGGGCTGCAGCACGTAGGAGCGGATCTGGTGCCCCCAGCCGATGTCGCTCTTCGACGCTTCCGTCGCATTGGCGACCGCCTCGCGCTTCTTCAGCTCTTCCTCGTAAAGCCGCGAGCGCAGCATTTCCCAAGCCTTGGCGCGGTTCTTGTGCTGCGAGCGCTCGGCCTGGCAGGCGACCGCTATGCCGGTCGCCAGATGGGTGATGCGCACCGCAGAGTCGGTGGTGTTGACGTGCTGGCCGCCCGAACCCGAGGAACGATAGGTGTCGATGCGCACGTCGGATTCGGAAACATTGATGTCGATCGAGTCGTCGATAACCGGATAGACCCAGACGCTGGCGAAGGAGGTGTGGCGCCGCGCGTTGCTGTCGTAAGGCGAAATGCGCACCAGGCGATGGACGCCGGACTCCGTCTTAAGCCAGCCATAGGCGTTGTGGCCTTTGATCGTCACGGTGGCGGACTTGATGCCCGCTTCTTCGCCGTCATGGACTTCCAGCACCTCGACCTTAAAGCGGCGACGCTCGGCCCAGCGCGTGTACATGCGCAGGAGCATCGAGGCCCAGTCCTGGCTCTCGGTGCCGCCGGCGCCGGCATGGATTTCGAGATAGGTGTCGTTGGCGTCGGCCTCGCCCGACAGCAGCGTTTCGACCTGGCGCGCCTTCGCCTCGCCCTGCATCGAACGCAGCGCCGCCTCCGCTTCCGCGATGATGCCGTCGTCGCCCTCTTCCTCGCCGAGCTCGATCAGGCCGATATTGTCTTCCAGCGCCTGCGTCATCCCCTTGACGGCAGCGATGCCGTCCTCGAGCTCCTGGCGCTCCCGCATCAGCTTCTGCGCTTCGATCGGATCATTCCAGAGACTGGAATCCTCGGCGCGCGAATTCAGGTATTCAAGCCGCTTTACAGCCTGATCCCAGTCAAAGATGCCTCCTCAGCAGGGTTATCGCCTGCCTGATCTCGTCGACGATTTTGAGCGTTTCCGCGCGCATGGCTCTTGGTTCGGTCCTGTTCTTTTCGGTCTTTTTCGGAATAGGCGCGATACATAGGCACGGCATCGCTGCCTGTAAAGCGAAATGGGCCGGCACCACCCTGCCGGCCCATCGCGAAATCGAGCAAGGTCAGTAGAGGCCGCCGCCGCCGTCCTGGATGGCCTGGTTGGCCTGCGGCGACAGCGCTCCGCCCGAGCCGTTCGAGCCATCCGCGCCCATGCCGATCACCCAGTAGCTGTCGGCCGGACCGGTGCCAGGCTTGAAAGCCTCGATGATGGTGTTCGGATCGCCTTCGGCGGCGCGCATGCCGGTCTTGCGGTTGATTGCAATCAGCTTCATGCCGTCGGGAACCTGGAAGTCGGTGTTCGGCTTGCCGTCGAGCGCAACCCGCATGAAATCCTTGAAGATCGGGGCCGCCAAGCCGCCGCCGGTGGCGCCGTGGCCAAGGCCGCGCGGCGTGTCATAGCCCATATAGAGGCCGACAACGAGGTTCGGGGTGAAGCCGATGAACCAGGCGTCCTTCTCGTCATTGGTCGTGCCGGTCTTGCCGGCGATGTGGCGGCCGAGCTCGCCGATGGTGGCGCCGGTGCCGCGCTGCACGACGCCCTCCATCATCGAGGTGATCT
>NZ_VFWS01000124.1:0-14847 GCF_006443065.1 Mesorhizobium sp. B1-1-5
CCTATGTCGTCGCCTGCATCATCATCATCCTGGTGCCGGGGCCCACGGTCACGCTGATCATCGCCAACAGCATCCGCCACGGCTCGCGCGCGGGCTTGGCCAATGTCGCCGGCACTCAGGCCGGCCTTGCCATCATGATCGCCATCGTCGGCATCGGCCTCAACACGCTGATCGCCGGCATGGGCCACTGGTTCGAATGGGTGCGGCTGATCGGCGCCGCCTATCTCATCTGGATGGGCGTGCAGATGTTCCGCGCCAAAGGCGCGCTGAACCCCGACGGTTCGGCCAAAAAGCCGCGTGGTGGCTTCTTCCTGCAGGGTTTTCTGGTGGCGATCTCAAATCCGAAGACCTTGGTGTTCTTCGGCGCCTTCTTCCCGCAGTTCATCGCGCCGCAGGGCAATTATACGCTGCAGATCGTCGTCATGGGCCTGACAGCGATGATCTTCGCCGCCATGTCGGACTCGACCTATGCCCTTGCCGCGGGCCGCGCCGGGCGCGTTCTGTCGGCCAGCCGCGTCAAACTGATGTCGAAGATCAGCGGCAGCTTCCTGGTCGGCGGCGGACTGTGGCTGGCGTTCTCGAAGGCGAAGTGAGCACTTCTCCTTCTCCCCTTGTGGGAGAAGGTGGATCGGCGCGATAGCGCCGAGACGGATGAGGGGTGTTCCAGCGGAGTGAGACGTCGGCGTTCCCTGGAACACCCCTCATCCGACCGAGCTTCGCTCGGCCACCTTCCCCCACAAGGGGGGAAGGAGAGGCGCTAAAGCCGCCCCAGCCGCTCCACCAGCAGCGCGAAGAAGCCGTCATGGTCGATGTCGCGCATCACCATGGCGTTCTTTGTGCGCTTGGTGACGCCCCACCAGTCGATCACCGTCATGCCCATGGTGAGTTCCGACGCGGTTTCGACGCTGACATTGCAGTGGCGGCCCTTGAACAGTTCCGGCTTGACGAGATAGGCGATCACGCATGGATCGTGCAGCGGCCCGCCATCGGTGCCGTATTTTTCCTCGTCATAGCGCTCGAAAAACTCCAGCATCTCGGCGGTCGCTGTGCCGACCTTGGTGCCGAGCTTGCGGAAGGCCTGTATGCGCTGGGACGTCGTCAGCGCCTTGTGCGTGACGTCGAGCGGCATCATCACGATCGGAATGCCTGATTTGAACACCAGATCGGCGGCCTGCGGGTCGACATAGATGTTGAATTCGGCGGCCGGCGTGACGTTGCCGCCCTCGAAGAAGCCGCCGCCCATCAACACGATTTCCTTGATGCGCGGCGCGATCCTGGGCTCGCGTATCAGCGCCAGCGCGATGTTGGTGAGCGGTCCGAGCGGGCAGAGCGTGATGGTGCCGCTTTCCTCGCGCATCAGCGTCTCGACGATGAAATCGACGGCATATTGTTCCTGCAACGGCATCGTCGGCTCGGGCAGTTGCGGGCCGTTCAGGCCGGTCTTGCCGTGTACTTCCTCGGCGGTGACGAGTTCGCGCGCCAGCGGCCGGATGGCGCCGGCATAGACCTTGACGTCCGGGCGGCCGGCCAGCTCGCAGATCTTGCGGGCGTTGTTCTGGGTCAGATTCAGCGGCACATTGCCGGCAACCGCGGTGATGCCGACGATCTCCAGCTCGGAGCTGCCGAGCGCCAGCAATATGGCGACGGCATCGTCCTGGCCGGGATCCGTGTCGATGATGATCTTTCTGGACTGGGGCATTTCAATTCCTTTTGGGAAGTCTTTTTGGGCGGGTTTTAGAGCATGGTTCCCAAAAAGGGGGAACCGGTTTTCGGACGAAATCATGCTCCAATGAAAGGCTGGATGAAGATGACGGTTCGACGAAACGCCATCCTGGTTTGGCGGCTTGAACTTGATCGCGCGACGGACCATATCAAGACCATCGGGAAAAATGCCATCCGGGTTTTTCCAGTTTGTGTCGCTCTTCAGAGGACAGTGTAACAATGAGTCGAATGACGCCTTTCTCCAGCCCGCTTCTCCTCGGTTTTGATGCCATGGAAAAGACGCTTGAGCGTCTGGCGAAGTCCGGCGACAGCTACCCTCCGTATAACATCGAGCGCCTCAATGCCGCCGACGGCAAGGCTGAAAGGCTGCGCATCACGCTGGCCGTTGCCGGTTTTGCAGAAAGCGACCTCGATGTCACCACGGAGGAAAACCAGCTGATCGTGCGCGGTCGCCAGACCGACGACACCGAGCGCGAATTCCTGCACCGTGGCATCGCCGCGCGCCAGTTCCAGCGCTGCTTCGTGCTGGCTGACGGCATGCGGGTGATCGCGGCGGAACTGAAGAACGGTCTGCTGTCGATCGATCTCGATCGGCCGGAGTCCGAGCGGATGGTACGGAAAATAAACATATCGGTGAAAGACTGACCTTTGCCGATGGCTCTATGCGAGGCGGCCGATCCTGGCGTCCTCGCGCCAAGGAGGCTTGAAATGACCAGAACTGACGAAACGATCACCATGACCAGCGGCGAACTCGCCCATCTCGGCGAAGGCTCGGTCGCTTATCTCAGGAAAGTGTCGAGCGACGACCTGCGCGGCCGCTTCCCCGGCCTCGGCGAGATCGCGCCCGGCCTGGAGCTGTGGGCGCTGTTTGCCGCCAACGGCCAGCCGATCCTGCTTTCCGACGCCCGCGACCGGGCACTGGCGGGCGCGCTGGAGAACGACCTCACCACCGTAGCGATCCACTAGTTCCCCCGACACAGGGATTTTTGAAAGGTTGCCGTTTGTCTTGGCGCAAGATTTTCCGTTCATTTCCCTGAAATCAGCGCAAACGCCGGGGATTGTTCGAACCCGCCTCAACCTCGTCATTCTATGGCGGAGCAAGGAGCGAAGCGACGCGGCGCAGACCATAGAATCCGTGACTTCGACGCGCCGCCACGGTGCGGAATTCTGCTCCGTTGCACGCCTTGGCGAAGGTAACGGCATGGATTCCAGGGTCTCCGCGACGGAGCTTCGCTCCTGCTCCGCCCTGGAATGACGATCGCGATGGGCGTTTCGGCCAATCTCCAACGCGTGCCATCTAGGCCATAGTCCCGAAAAGTGGGGAATAGCGACTGTGACGTCTGGAATCGAAAGGGCCGCCCCCGGCGGCTCTCAAGAGATTTAAGCCAAGAACCGAAAAACGTCAGGCCGCGTGCGAGGCCTGCGCATCCGACAACAGAGCGTGGATCGCCACCGCGTCGCGCGTGCCCCTGATTTTGGCCACCGTGTCGGCATCGCGCAGCACGCGCGCGATGCGCGACAGCGCCTTGAGATGGTCGGCGCCGGCACCTTCCGGCGCAAGCAGCAAAAACACCAAGTCGACCGGCTGGTCGTCCAGCGCCTCGAAATCGACCGGCGTCTCCAGCCGGGCGAAGACGCCGGCGATCCGCTTCACGCCGGCGAGCTTGCCATGTGGAATGGCAATGCCGTTGCCGACGCCGGTCGAGCCCAGCCGCTCGCGCTGCAGGATGGTGTCGAACACCTCCCGCTCCGGAATCCCCGAAATCGCCGCCGCCCTCTCCGACAGCAATTGCAGAAGCTGCTTTTTGGAATTCGCCTTCAACGCCGGCATGATCGCCGGAACGCTGATGAGATCGCTGAGATCCATGCTTGAAAAATCCCTTGCTCGCCTGCCGCGCCAGTCGTCGCCCCCTTGCGCGGCTGGCTTTTTATCCTTGCGCGACTTTGGTCGTCGACGGATCGATCCAGCCGATGTTGCCATCCGGCCGGCGGTAGACGATGTTGAGATGGTCGGTTCCGGCGTTGCGGAACAGGAAGACCGGGCTGTCGCTGTTGTCGAGCTCGATGACCGCCGAAGCCACCGACATGGTCCGCAGCGTCACGCTTGATTCGGCGACGATGACCGGAGCGAAGTCCTCCGGAATGTCTTCCTCGTCGTCGGCGAGGGGAGCCATCACGGTGTAGGCTATGTCGGTCGGCTCTTCGCCATTGCCGTTGCCGGTGTTGCGCGACTTCAGCCGGCGCTTGTAGCGCCGCAGCCTCGTTTCCAGGCGGTCAGCCGCGGCCTCGAAGGCAAGCGTCGGGTCCTGGGCGTCGCCGGTCGCCTGCAAAGAAGCGCCGGAATCGAGCCGGACCATGCAGTCGGCGGAGAAACGCGACCCCGATTTGATGACCGTGACATGTCCTGAAAAACCCCGATCGAAATATTTCTCGATCGCCTCGCCGACCCGGTCGTTGATGCGTGTGCGGAACGCATCGCCGATGTCCATGTGTTTTCCCGAAATGCGTAGATTCATCTGAAAACTGACCTTCCTTGCTCAGGCTTCAAACTGTTCCCGAGTTTATACCCGTGGTGCGCGCGCACAAGCTTTGCAGCGGCATGCGCGCCGATTTTAGACCCGAACTTTCCGGTTGATCACAAGTCGCCTTCTTGGCCGTCCATGGCCGTGTCTGACGGACCCATTCGCAAGCGGGCATTACCGCCCTGCTCCATGCGGGCGGGCTTCTAGACACTTCATTGCGGCTTGTCAATGAAACTTGGGAATTGTGGAAAGTCAGCACGTGCCGCACCGGCCAGGGCTTGCCGGATTCGGATCGGGCCTAGCGGCCGGCGTTCGCGAGCGCCCGCTTTTCCCGCCGCCGCTGCACCGACGAGGGAATGTTCATGCCCTCGCGATATTTCGCGACGGTGCGGCGTGCGATGTCGACCCCGCTTTCCTTGAGCATGTCGACGATGGCGTCGTCGGAAAGCACGTCGATTGGCTTTTCCTCGTCGATCATCTGCTTGATGCGGTCGCGCACGGCCTCGGACGAATGCGCTTCGCCGCCTTCCGCGGAGGCAATCGATGCAGTGAAGAAATAGCGCAGCTCGAAGACGCCGCGCGGCGTCAGCATATATTTGTTGGCGGTGACGCGGCTGACCGTCGATTCATGCATGCCGATGGCGTCGGCCACCGTACGCAGGTTGAGCGGCTTGAGGTGACGCACGCCATGGACGAGGAAAGCGTCCTGTTGTCGCACGATCTCGGACGCCACCTTGAGGATGGTCTTGGCCCGTTGGTCGAGACTGCGCGTCAGCCAGTTGGCGTTCTGCAGGCATTCGGCGAGAAACTCTTTTCCCGCCTGGTCCTTGGCATGGCTCGCAATGCGGGCGAAATAGACATTGTCCACCAGCACGCGCGGCAGCGTATCGGCATTGAGCTCCACCGCCCAGCTGCCGTCATTGGCGGCGCGCACCTCGACATCGGCGACGATCGCATCGCTCGCGCCGCCCGAAAACGCTAGGCCGGGCCGCGGATCGAGCGCGCGGATCTCGGCCAGCATGTCGAGCAGGTCCTCCTCGTCGACGCCGCAGATGCGTTTCAGCGTGTGGAAATCCCGCCGCGCCAGAAGCTCGAGATTGGCGACCAGCGCCTTCATCGCCGGATCGAGCCGGTCGCGCACCGCCAGTTGCAGCGACAGGCACTCGGCAAGGTCGCGCGCGAAAAGTCCTGCCGGCTCGAAGAGCTGGCAGACGCCAAGCACCCGCGCCACCGCCGCGCCGTCCGTGCCGAGCCGGACCGCGATCTCGTCGAGTTCGGTGCGCAGGTACCCGGCTTCGTCGAGCCCTTCGGCCAGCTCACCCGCAATAAGGCGTTCGCCGGGGCGCAGGGAGGCAAGCGCGATCTGCTCGCCGACATGGTCGCGCAGCGTGATGGCGGCCGCGGCCATGTCGCCGACGTCGAACCCCTCGGACGATGCCGCGCCCGCGCCGCCTCCGGCGGCCGACTTCCATTGCGCCGTGAGATCCGGCCCCAGCCTCTCGCTGGTGCCTGGATCGTCGGGAAACAGGTTCTCCAGGGAAGAATCGAGCTTTTGCGAGATCGCTTCCGCGCTCCACTCCATCTCGCCCTCGAACCAGTCGCCTTCGGTGTCCTTTTCCGGCAACGCCTCGCTTTTCTGGGATAGATCGCCGGCGGCGTCGTCCTGCGGTTCGGCCCGTTCGAGCAGCGGGTTGCGCTCGATCTCCTCGTCGATGAAGCGCTCGAGCTCGACATGAGTAAGCTGCAGCAGCCGGATCGACTGCATCAGCTGCGGCGTCATCACCAGCGACTGGGATTGTCTGAGCTGCAGTTTGGCTGCCAGCGCCATGATGGACTTCAAACGCCTCGTCTACGCGTCGACTGTTTTTCGGTCGGGCATAGAAACTGGCCCGGCTTTTGCTTGTCAAGCAAAACGCTAGCAGCTGCGGCTTACCGGAGCGTTATCGAGCGCTAAAATGACCGAAAGCCGTGACGAGGCCATCGAAACCACGTCGAAACCGCGAAACCCGCGGTCAGAGCGTGAAACCCTCGCCGAGATAGAGACGCCGCACATCGGCGTTGGCGACGATCTCGTCGGCGCGGCCATGCGTCAGCACCTGACCGGCATGGATGATGTAGGCGCGGTCGATCAGGCCGAGCGTCTCGCGCACATTGTGGTCGGTGATCAAGACGCCGATGCCGCGCGCCGTGAGGTGGCGAACGAGCTGCTGGATGTCGGCGACGGCGATCGGATCGATGCCGGCGAAGGGCTCGTCGAGCAGCATATAGGCAGGCCGCGTCGCCAGCGCCCGCGCGATTTCGAGGCGGCGCCGTTCGCCGCCCGACAGCGACATCGACGGCGCCTTGCGCAGATGGCTGATGTGAAACTCCTCGAGCAGCTCGTCAAGCGTGCGCTCGCGTTCCTTGCGGCTCTTTTCCACCACCTCCAGCACGGCCCGGATGTTCTGCTCGACATTCAGGCCGCGGAAGATCGACGCTTCCTGCGGCAGATAGCCTATGCCGAGGCGGGCCCGCCGGTACATCGGCATCGAGGTGACATCGAAGCCGTCGATCTCGATCGAACCTTCGTCGACGGGAACAAGGCCGGTGACCATGTAGAAACAGGTGGTCTTGCCAGCGCCGTTGGGGCCGAGCAGGCCGACGGCCTCACCGGCGCGCACGCCGAGCGTCACGCCGCTCACCACCTTGCGGCCCTTGTAGCTCTTGGTCAGCCCCTTGGCGATCAGGGTGCCCTTGAACTTCGCCTTGTCGGCGCCGACCGTCGCCGGCGCAGCGGGTTGTGCGGCTGCCCGTCCCGGAAGACGGGCCAGCAGCGAAGTCACGCCGGCCATTACTTGCTCGACGCTCCCTGCTGCTGCGCGTCCTGCTTCTGCGGCTTGAACATCATGACGACGCGCGGGCAGCCTTCGACATTGCCGAGGCCACTCTTCATCTGCACGGTGAGCTTGCAGCCCTTGAGCACGTTGTCGCCCTGCGAGAGCACCACTTCCTTGCCGGAAAGCACCAGCACCTGCGTCTTCATGTCGAATTTGCCGGTGTCGCCGGTAGCGATCTGGTCGTTCGATTTGATGTAGACTTTGTTCTCGACCTCGAGGTGGTCGATATTGGCGGAGCCCGTCATCGCCGACGCGCCGGCCGCGGCGCTTTTGCCGGCATTGGCATCCTTGACATAGTAGACCGTCATCTTGCCGGCCTTGAGCAGGGTCGGCCCCTGATTCACCGTCACATTGCCGCTGAATACGGCCATGCTGTCGGCCTGGCGAACCTCGAGCTTGTCGCTTTCGATCTGGATCGGCTGGTCGCCCGACAGCTTGAGCCCGGGAATCTGGCTGGTCGCGCTCGACTGCGCGAGAGAATGCGCCGTTGCCAAAAACAGCAATGCGGAAGCAGCGCCCGGAAGCCATGCGGATTTACTGCGACGCATTCTGTTCTCCACCGTTTACCCCCGCTGCCTTCAGCGCAGCAGGATCTATGTTGACGCGAACCCGGTTCTCGAAGACCACGAGCCTGCCATTGTCCTCGACCGACATCGCGTCCGCGGTGATGCGCGACCCGCCACGGCTGACGTCGACCGGATTGCTCGTCTTCATAGAGCCTTTGCCCATGTCTAGGAAGATCGATTTGAACTTCGCCACCAGGCCGTCCGTCGTCGTCACGCTGACGTCGCTGGTCAGATCCATCGTGTTGGCGTCGCGATTGTAGATACCGTGCGCGGCATCGACCGACACGATGTTGTCGGTGGCCACCGGCAGTTTGGCGTTGATGCCTTCGAGGTCGATGACGGCCTGCTGGCCCACATCCTGCGTCGCCCTTGTCGCCGTCAGCGAATATGGCAGCTTCTGCTTGGTGAAGCCGTTGAGCTTCGGATTGGCCATCACCAGCTTGCCGTTGGAAAACGCCGTGCCGTCGGCCTGCACCGATACGGACACGGGCGCCTTGAGATAGGAATAGACCGGAAAGGCGACGGCGATCGCGACCGCGAGCAGCGGCACCGCGAATTTCAGCACGCGGACGCGGCGCGAGTGCCGCTGGGCGCGGTTGAACGCATCGCCACGCGTGCCGCCTTGGTTCGCGGGAGCCGATGCCTCACCGGCATCGCTCGTTTCGTCAGATCGCGCCAACATGACTTTTCTAATGGACCTTTGCCCGCCCAAACACCGCCTATAGGTGGTATGCCGGCACCTACAAGCAAGCACAAGCGGAGGAAAACTGCAAAAATGTGACAGCTGCCGCCCGCAAAATCGAAAGGAATTCGGCGAGACGGCCTGTACTTCATAGCAGATACGGACTGCTTGCGTTAATTTTTCGTGAGCCCGGCGTCAACGCCGGAGGCCGAAGCCGGGGCCTTTCGGAACAGTTCCGGGAAAGCTGCGAGCGGTTTCCGACAGGAATTGCATCAGGACAAGAAAGTAGAGGGGTCACCGTTCTGTGAAGCGGATGACCCGCGCCAGGAAACGGTAGCCGTGTGTAGAAGCTTGCTTTAAAAGCGTGCTTTCCCACCACCCATGAGGCTGACAATGGCAATGAGAGCCGACGACCTGATCGACCGCCGCCGCTTGCGCCGCAAGCTGACGTTCTGGCGCGTGGTTGCGTTTCTGGTTCTGGCGGCAGCGATCATCGCTTTCTCGACCTGGGTCTATGACGACAATTTTACCGGCCGGGCGCTCCCCCACATCGCCAAGGTCAAGATCGAAGGCACCATCACCGAGGACGAGGAGCTGCTCAAAAGGCTGGAAGCGATCCGCAAGTCGCCGGAGGTAAAGGGCGTCATCCTGTCGATCGATTCGCCGGGAGGCACCACGGTCGGCGGCGAGTCCACATTCGACGCCGTGCGCAAGCTTGCCGGCGACAAGCCGGTGGTGGCCGAAGTCGGCACGCTGGCGGCATCGGCCGGCTATATGATCGCGAGCGCTGCCGACCACATCGTCGCCCGCAAGACATCGATCGTCGGCTCGATCGGCGTACTGATCCAGTATCCTGACGTCAGCGGTCTGATGGACAAGCTCGGCATAAAGCTGGAGGAGGTGAAATCGTCGCCGCTCAAGGCTTCGCCCTCGCCCTTCAAGCCGACCAATGACGACGAGCGCGCCATGGTGCGCAAGCTGATCCTCGACAGCTACGACTGGTTCGTCGGCATCGTCGCCGATCGCCGCAAGATGACGCATGAGCAGGCGCTGGCGCTGGCCGACGGTTCGATCTTCACCGGCCGCCAAGCTTTGGCCAACCACCTGGTCGACGCCGTCGGCGGCGAGCAGGAGGCGATCGACTGGCTGGCGACGAAGGGCGTGGACAGCAAGCTCAAGGTCGTCGAGTGGAAGGACAAGGACAGGCGTGGCGGTTTCCTGTTTTCGCAGTCGATGGCAAAAGTGGCGGCCAAGGCGCTCGGCCTGCCGGATGCCGGCGGCGATATCATTCACGAACTCGGCGCCGACCGCTTGTTTCTTGACGGTCTCGTTTCGGTCTGGCACCCTTAAGGTGCCGTTGGGACGAGCCGAAAAAGCAATAAAATCATCCTGATAATCGGTTGCAGTGGTTTTACGGGGAATGTTCTATGATCAAATCCGAACTTGTGCAGATCATTGCTGCACGCAACCCGCACCTTTTCCTGCGCGACGTCGAAAACATCGTCGGCGCGATCTTTGACGAGATCACCGATGCGCTTGCGGAGGGCAACCGGGTCGAGTTGCGCGGTTTCGGCGCCTTTTCGGTGAAGAACCGTCCGGCCCGCACCGGCCGCAACCCGCGCACCGGCGAATCCGTCGAGGTCGAGGAAAAATGGGTGCCGTTCTTCAAGACCGGCAAGGAGTTGCGCGAAAGGCTGAACGGCGGCAAATAGGCGCCGGGCCGGCGGGTCGAAACGGCATCTTGGCGCCTAAAGGCATGTCTCCCGAAAGTGGAGACCGGTTTCGGGACAAGGACATGCGCGCTTCAAGAAGCCTCTCCATGGAGATTTGATGTTCAATCGCTTCATCCTCGTCGTGGTCTTCGTGCCGCTGGCCGTTATCCTGATCGCGCTCGCCGTCGCCAATCGCGGCCCTGTCGCCTTCACGCTCGATCCATTTCATCCCGGCAATCCCGCGCTGACGCTGAGCCTGCCGCTTTTCATCTTCCTGTTCCTGGCTTTGGCCATCGGCATGGTCGTCGGAAGCCTGGCCACCTGGATGAAGCAGGGGCGCTATCGCAAGCTCGCGCGCCAGCGCGGCCTCGAGGCGGAAAATCTGCGCCAGGCGGTGAGCCGCACGCCCGTGGCGCCCAAGGGACCGGCGCTGCCCAGCCCGACGAGCTAATGCATGTCGCCCACAAGTGCACCGCGGTTCTGGGACAACGACATACATCAAACAAAGGCTTAAGGCGCGTCGCCTGAATCTGTTTCAGCGCGACGCGCTTTAGCAATTCCCGGCAAAGTGCGTGGCGGTTTTCCGTCCGGAATTGCGTAGAAGATAGTCGAGCGTCATTTCGACACCACGGAGCTCTCAATGTTGACCATTTCGGCCGCGGAGGTCGACCGCGCGCTGACCTTTCCGGGCCTTGTCGAGACGCTGCGCACCGCCTTCCGCGACGGCGCCGTGCAGCCGGTTCGCCACCATCATGGCGTCGAACGGCCGGACGGCGCCGCCTCGACCTTGCTTTTGATGCCGGCCTGGACCGACTTCAACGCCGCCGGCACCTCGGCGGGAGGCCATATCGGCGTCAAGATCGTCACCGTGTCGCCGGACAACAATGCCATCGGCAAGCCGGCGGTCATGGGCCTTTATCTTTTGCTCGACGGCGTCACCGGCGAGCCGCAGGCGATGATCGATGGCCAACGGCTGACGCAGTGGCGCACCGCCTGCGCCTCCGCGCTCGCCGCCTCCTATCTCGCGCGCAAGGACGCCTCGCGGCTTCTGGTGATCGGCGCCGGCGCGCTGTCACCCTTCCTTGCCAAGGCGCATTCTGCGGTCAGGCCGATCACATCCATCCGCATCTGGAACCGCACGCCGGCCAATGCCGAAAAGGTGGCCGCCGCCTTGCGCGCCGAAGGCCTTCCGGCAAATGCCGCCGGCGATCTCGACGCGGAGCTCGCCGAGGCCGATATCGTCGCTTCCGCGACCATCTCGAACACGCCGCTGGTCAAGGGCGCGCTGCTGAAACCGGGCGCCCATGTCGATCTCGTCGGCGGCTTCACGCCGACGATGCGCGAAAGCGATGATGATGCGATCAAGCGCGCCCGCGTCTATGTCGACACCCGCGCCGGCGCCACCAAGGAAGCCGGCGACATCGTCCAGCCGCTGGCCTCGGGCGTGCTGAAGCCGGAAGCGATCGTCGCCGACCTGCACGAGCTCGCGTGCGGCGAGAAACACGGCCGGCAAACCGACGACGAGATCACGCTGTTCAAGTCGGTCGGCGCCGCGCTCGAGGACCTTGCCGCCGGCATCGCCGTCTACAAGGCAAATAGGCAGTAGGGATTGGGCAGTAGGCAATAGGGAAGATATGCCTACTGCCTACTGCCTACTGCCTACTGCCTACTGCCTACTGCCTACTGCCTACTGCCTACTGCCTACTGCCCATTCGGCCAGTAGACGCGCAGGCGGTGATTGTCGGGATCGAGGGCGACGAAGGTGCGGCCGAAGTCGAGATCTGTTGGCGCCTGCAGCACGTTGACACCTCTGCCAGTCCAGTCCGCATGGGTGGCATCGACCGCTGCCGCGTTCTCGACGGCAAGCACGATCTCGCCGCCCCCGCCCGCTGCCGCGGCCGCCGGTTCCACCGTGTGGCGCGACCAGAGGCCGAGCCTGAAGCCTTTGTCGAGCACGAACATCACGAACGTCGGCGAAGACTCGACCGGCTCGCGTCCCAGCAGCGAAGCGTAGAACGCGCCGCTCTTTTCCGGGCTGTTGACATAGAGTACGAAATTCGGCGTGGTCATATCTGATCTCCAAAGTGTCTGAACCTTGGAGACAATACGCGGACATGCTGTCAGATTCTGGCAGCAGCAATCAGCGGGAAACGGCTTTCGCTCCATTTTGACCCGGAGCATCGAGGGTTGCCCGCCATTCTTTGAGCATCGCCTGCCGGCGGCGCGGGTAGCGGATGTCTGTCGCTGTCAGGCCGGACATTCGGTCGGCGCGGAAATGCCGGAAATCCTGGCGCGTTTCGCACCACGCCACCATCACCCGAACCTTGTCGAAGAAGGCGAGCGCGAACGGCCAGACCAGACGCTTCGATGCCGCTCCCCCCGCGTCGCGGTAAAGGAAGCCAAGCTTGCGCTCGTCCCGGATCGCCTGCCGCACGATGCCGAGGTCGATCGCTTCGGCATTTTCCGAGCGCGGCCCGACGAGCAGTGTCGTCGCGTCGAGATCGTCGCGCAGATCATCCGGCAGCACCGCCGCGATCTTGGCCAGTGCATCCGCCGCGGCGGCCGCCAGCCTTTTGTCCGGCTGCTTCGCCACCCAGCGCGAGCCGAGCACGATCGCCTCGATCTCCTCGTCGGTGAACATCAGCGGCGGCAGCATGAAGCCGGGCTTCAGCACATAGCCAAGCCCCGCCTCGCCTTCGATCGGCGCGCCCTGCCCCTGCAGCGTCGCAATGTCGCGGTAGAGCGTGCGGATCGACACGCGGATTGCGCCCGCAAGCGTGCGGCCGCTCACCGGCCGACGATGGCGGCGAAGGATCTGGACGAGGTCGAGCAGGCGGGCTGAACGGGACATGAATGGCTAACCGGCGTGCCGCACAATAGGGCTGGCCTGCACGTCACGGCAAGCAGCCCGATGCCAAGGAACGCCTGCGTCCGATCCTCGTTTTCCCCCCAATGGAGATGCGCGGGACCCTGCTGTTCTGGGCGGTGCTGACCGCTTTCGTCGCGGCGCTCAGCCTTGGGCCGTCCTTTGCCCATGTGCTGGAATCGCTGCCCAGGCTGACGAAATGGTCGCCGGCGCTCTGGCGCGAGGCGATCGTCTTCAACGGTCAATTTCTGCTCTTTGCCGTCGTCGGAGCGCCGCTCGATATCGCGGCGATCCTCTGCCCGGCATTGCTCACGTGGATGCTGCGCGGCCAAGCTGGGGCGTTCGGCTTCGTGCTCGCCGCCACCCTGCTTTATGCCGTCTCGCTGGCGCTCTGGTTCGGACTGGTCAAGCCGGCCAACGACATTCTTGCGACCTGGGCGCCCGGACCAATCCCGGACAATTTCGAGGCCGTCCGGCTGCGTTGGGAGACCGGCCACATGGCGGTGGCGGGGGCGAAGGCGCTTGGCTTCATTTCGCTTTGTTTCGGCCTGCTCGGCGTCCGGCACGGTTGATGACAGCACCATTGAATAAGCCGGGCTTTGTTGCGCCGGTGGGCTGAGCTGTGGCAGAAGCGGGCCGAACCGCCGGAGATGACCCTTCTTGAAATCTTTTCGCGACAAACGCCGCGATGGCCGCCCGCATCCCGCAAGGGCGGAACAGCCCCGCCCGCGTGATGCATTCGCGGCCGGACGGCAGCAGGCCGCACCTGCCGAGCGCCGTGAAACGAAGTCGGCGGAGCGGCAGGAAGCCAAGCCGGCGCCGCGCGTGCTTGCGCGCCGCGAAGGCGCGTTGCCCGCCGAGCGCCTGCCATTGATCCTCGAAGTCGCGCCCAACACCGACTACGCCCTGCTGGACAGCGGCGCCGGCGAGAAGCTCGAGCAATACGGCCCGTACCGCATCGTGCGCCCCGAGGGCCAGGCGATCTGGCAGCGAGCCCTCCCGGCGAAGGAATGGGAGCGCGCCAACGCCATCTTCACCGGCGACACCGACGAGGAAGGCATCGGCCGCTGGCGGTTTCCCAAAACGCCGCTCGGCGAGACCTGGCCGATGAAGCATGACGGCATCGATTATCTCGGCCGCTTCACCTCGTTTCGCCATGTCGGCGTCTTCCCGGAGCAGGCGTCGCATTGGGACCATATGGCCGGGCTGATCGCGTCGGCGAGACGCCCGGTCAAGGTGCTTAACCTGTTCGGCTATACCGGCCTCGCCTCGCTGGTGGCGGCCCGCGCCGGCGCCGAGGTCACCCATGTCGATGCCTCGAAGAAGGCGATCGGCTGGGCGCGCGAGAACCAGGAGATGGCCGGCCTTGCCGACAAGCCGATCCGCTGGATCGTCGAGGACGCGATGAAATTCGCCGAGCGCGAGGAACGCCGCGGCAGCCGCTACGACATCGTCCTGTTCGACCCGCCGGCCTATGGCCGGGGCCCCAAGGGCGAGGTCTGGCAATTGTTCGAGGACCTGCCGGGGCTCACCGACCTTTGCCGCTCGATCCTGACGTCGAAACCGCTGGCTGTCGTTCTCACCGCCTATTCGATCCGCGCTTCCTTCTTCGCCATCCATGCGCTGATGCGCGATACCTTCGCCGGCGTGGGCGGCACGGTCGAATCCGGCGAGCTGATCATTCGCGAGAAATCCGCCGGCCGCGCGCTGTCGACCTCGCTGTTCTCGCGTTGGGTGGCTTGAATGACGGCACATGACGGCGCTCGCCCTGTCGGGCAGGTCAAGGAAGTCACCAGCCTTGCCAATCCCCTGGTCAAGGACATCAAGGCGCTGGCGCTCAAGAAATTCCGCGACCAGCAGAACGCCTTCATGGCCGAGGGCCTGAAGCTGGTCATCGATGC